>JBGSHR010000488.1:0-7292 GCA_041752155.1 Thiobacillaceae bacterium
AGGTGCTGCATGGTGAGCAGGGCGTGGATCTCCCGGGCGGAAAACCACAGGCCGGGGAGCGCGAACGGGCTGCCGCGCAAGCCCTCGCCTGGCTCATAACGATAGCCACCCGCCGCCCGGTCCCAGACGATGGGGGCGCCCAGGCGGTCGCGCAGGTATTCCAGGTCCCGCTTCAGGGTGGCGCGGGAAATCTCCAGCTCGGCCATGAGCGTGGCGAAGGACACCACGCGCCGCTCGCTGATGAGTTGATCGATCTTGTAGAACCGTTCGGTGCGGTCCATGGGAATGTCCGTAAGAGGCGTACCGGGCCGAGAATATCAGCCGGCCGCGCAGCTTGCAGGCTAGGCGACGCCGTATCAGGCGCCGGCGGGAGACAGCAGGACGACGAGCAACGAGGTGGCCAAGGCGATCAGCCCCACGGCGAAGACCACGTGGTCCGGGTCGATCCGGCTCAGGCGGGGTTTGATGGGCATGTACATGGCGAGCGCTCCTAGGTAAGGGTTGGCGCCCAGTGTGACGAGGTCAGGGCTCATGGCATGAGCCTGCCAACCAAAGGCGCGGATCTTGCTCTTGTCGCCAGACTGAAATGAATCTGGGCTACGTTTTCCGAACATCGGGTCTAAACTGAGTCCGTGTCGGTGGGAGTCCCGCCGACGCGAGACAGAACAGGTTCTTGTCCAATGCCGACACCACTTGCCGCAGCACAGATCGACCACGATGCCCTGGACGCCCTACTGGCGCGTCATGGCCGCGACGCCACACGGCTGCTGCAGATTCTGCGCGAGGTGCAGGAACTCAACGGCTGGATCCCGCCCGAGACGGTGAGCTATCTGGCCCGCCGCCTGGATCTGCCCCGGGCGCGGGTAGAAGGTGTGGTGGGCTTCTACAGCTTCCTGCATCTGCAACCGGTGGGGCGTTACCGGGTGCTGTTCTCCAACAACATCACCGACCGCATGCTGGGCAACCAGGATTTGTTGGAATACCTGTGCGCCAAGCTGTGGGTGGAGCGGGGCCATCTGTCCGAGGACGGACTGGTGTCCATCGATTTCACCTCCTGCACCGGCCTGTGCGACCAGGGCCCCGGACTGCTGGTGAACGGCCGGGCCATCCCGCGTATCACCCGGGAGCGCCTGGACCAGATCGCCGACCTGATCCTGGAACAGCGCCCGCTGGAAGAGTGGCCTACGGAGCTGTTCACCATCGAGGACAACATCCGCCGGGCGGACATCCTGCTGGGCCACAGCCTGCAACCGGGCGACGCCTTGCGCGCCGCCATGGCGCGGGACGCCCAGGCGCAACCAGGGCCCCTGTCCACCCTGGAAGAGATCAAACGCGCCAACCTGCGCGGCCGGGGCGGCGCCGGCTTCACCACCGGCCTGAAGTGGGAGGCCTGCCGCAACGCCGAGGGCGCCCAACGTTATGTGGTGTGCAACGCCGACGAGGGCGAGCCCGGCACTTTCAAGGACCGGGTGCTGTTGAGCCGCCATGCCGACCTGGTGTTCGAGGGCATGACCGTGGCGGCCTACGCCATCGGCGCCAGCCAGGGTTTCCTCTACCTGCGCGGCGAATACCGCTACCTGCTGGAGCCCCTCAATGCCGTCCTGGCCCGGCGCCGCGCCGACAAGCTGCTGGGCGACGCCATTCTCGGCCAGGCCGACTTCACCTTCGACATCGACATCCACGTGGGGGCCGGCGCCTACGTGTGCGGCGAGGAATCGGCCCTCATCGACTCCCTGGAAGGCAAGCGCGGCATCCCGCGCAACCGGCCGCCCTACCCTGTCACCCACGGCTACCTGCAACGGCCCACCACGGTGAACAACGTGGAAACCTTCTGCGCCGCCGCTCTCATCGCCGTGCGCGGCGGCGACTGGTATCGGGCCATCGGCACCGTCAAGTCCGCCGGCAGCAAGATCCTGTCCGTATCCGGCGACTGCGCCCGCCCCGGCATCTACGAATACCCGTTCGGCACGCCGGTGCGCCAGGTGCTGGAGGACTGCGGCGCCGTGGATGCCCAGGCGGTGCAGATCAGCGGGCCTTCCGGGGTGTGCATCGACGCCAGCGAGTTCGGCCGCCAGATCGCCTTCGAGGATCTGCCCACCGCCGGCGCCTTCATGGTGTTCGACGCCAGCCGGGACATGTTCGAGGTGGCGCGCAACTTCGCCCACTTCTTCGCCCACGAGTCCTGCGGCTTCTGCACGCCATGCCGGGTGGGCACCGCCATGCTGCGTAACACCATGGACAAGATCCGGGAGGGCCACGGCACGCCCTACGATCTCAAGGAAATCGAGGCCCTGGACCAGGTGCTGCACATGAGCGCCCATTGCGGCCTGGGCCATACCGCCTGCAACCCTACCCTGGACACCCTGAAGCGCTTCCGCCCGGCCTACGAGCGGCGCCTCAAGTCCCTGGACTTCGAGCCCGCCTTCGATCTGGACGGCGCCCTGGCCCGGGCGCGGCTGATGACCGGACGGGACGACGCGGGGGCGCATTTGGAGACGGAATCATGAAAAGCGTGTTCACCACAGAGGCACAGAGACACAGAGCACGGCGGGGATCGTCCATAACGCGACCCATGCGCTCCGGAGCAACACCCATGCGTTTTTCCCTCTGTGCCTCTGTGTCTCTGTGGTGGAGGTTCAAGCCATGAACGCACCCAACACCTTCTTCCTGGACGGCCAGGAAGTCGCCTTCGAGCAGGGCCAGAGCGTGGCTCAGGCGGCTCTGGCGGCGGGGCGTTACATCCCCCACCTGTGCTACCACCCGGAGTTCAAGCCCCATGGCAGCTGCAAGGTGTGCACAGTGAAAGTGAGTGGCCGCACCGCCGCCTCCTGCACCCTGCCCGCCCAGGCCGGCATGGAGGTGGAGAGCGACACGGACGAGATCAACCGCCTGCGCCGCACCCTGGTGCAGATGCTGTTCGCCGAGGGCAACCACTTCTGCCCGTCCTGCGAGAAGAGCGGCAACTGCATGCTCCAGGCCCTGGGCTACGACCTGGGCGTCATGACCGCCGGCTTCCGCCACTTCTTTCCGGACCGTCCGGTGGACGCCTCCCATCCCGACATCCTGCTGGATTTCAACCGCTGCATCCTGTGCGAGCTGTGCGTGCGCGCCTCCAGCGAGGTGGATGGCAAGGGGGTATTCGCCTTCTCCGGCCGGGGCCTGGACAAGCACCTCATCGTCAACGCCGAGTCCGGCCGTCTGGAGGACACGGACATCGCCCTGACCGACAAGGCCATGGCGGTGTGCCCGGTGGGCGTGATCCTGAAGAAGCGGGTGGGCTTCGCCGTGCCCATCGGCGAGCGCCGCTACGACGCCTTGCCCATCAGCGCCCAGGCCCTGGCGGACGCCCCCCGAGGCAGCCAGGCGGCCCATGCCTGCAAGGCCTGCGAGGGACCGGAATGATGGCCGAAGCGACCAGGAAACTACGGGTGGCCACCACCTCCCTGGCCGGCTGCTTCGGCTGCCACATGTCTCTGCTGGACATCGACGAGCGCCTGTTCCCCCTGCTGGAGCTGATCGAGTTCGACCGCTCGCCGCTGACCGACATCAAGCACTGCGGTCCCTGCGACATCGGCATCGTCGAGGGCGGCATCTGCAACGCGGAGAACGTGCATGTGCTGCGCGAGTTCCGCCGCAACTGCAAGATCCTGGTGGCCATCGGCGCCTGCGCCGTCACCGGCGGCCTGCCCGCCCAGCGCAACCACCTGGATCTGGCCGCCTGCCTCTCCGAGGTCTATCTCACCGAGCCCGGCCTGGAGCATGGCCTGATCCCCAACGATCCGGAATTGCCCCTGCCCCTGGACAAGGTGCACCCCCTGCACGAGGTGGTGAAGGTGGATTACTTCATCCCCGGCTGTCCGCCCTCCGCCGACGCCATCTGGTCCTTCCTCACCGACCTCATCGCCGGCCGCACGCCGCGCCTGGGCCACGGGTTGATCTCTTACGACTGAACGCCATGAGCCTCGAACTGGAAACCGCCGCCCATCCCGAAAACCTGCGCCGGGTGGCCATCGACCCCCTGTCCCGGGTGGAGGGCCACGGCAAGGTCACCCTGCTGCTGGATGAGGACGATCACGTGCGGCAGGCACGCCTGCATATCGTCGAATTCCGCGGCTTCGAGAAATTCGTCCAGGGCCGGCCGTTCTGGGAGATCCCGGTCATGGTGCAACGCCTGTGCGGCATCTGCCCGGTGTCCCACCACCTGGCCGCGTCCAAGGCCATGGACCAGATCGTCGGCGTAGACCACCTCACGCCCACGGCGGAGAAGCTGCGCCGCCTCATGCACTACGGCCAGATCCTGCAATCCCACGCCCTGCACTTCTTCCACCTGTCGTCGCCGGACCTGCTGTTCGGCTTCGACTCCGACCTGGCCAAGCGCAACATCGTCGGCATCGCCGCCGCCTATCCGGATATCGCCAAGCAGGGCGTGCTGCTGCGCAAATTCGGCCAGGAGGTGATCCGCGTCACCGCCGGCAAGCGCATCCACGGCACCAGCGCCATCCCCGGGGGAGTGAACAAGAACCTGAGCCGGGAAGAACGGGACTATTTACTGAAAGACATCTATCAGGTCATCGGCTGGAGTCGGGACGCGGTGCACCTGGCGCGCCAGCTGTTCGAGCAGAATCTGGCCTTCTACAACAGCTTCGGCCGCTTCCGCGCCCACACCCTCAACCTCATCCGCGCCGACGGCGCCCTGGACCTCTACCACGGCGGCCTGCGCGGCCGGGACATGGATGGCAAGACCCTGTTCGACCACGTGGAATACAGCCACTACTGGGACTACATCTTCGAAGAGGTGAAGTCCTGGTCCTACATGAAGTTTCCCTTCTTCCGCAGCCTGGGGCCGGAACATGGCTGGTACCGGGTCGGCCCCCTGACTCGAGTGACCCAGTGCGACTTCATCGACACCCCCCTGGCGGACCGGGAGCGCCAGGAGTTCCTCGCCTTCGACGCCGGCAACAGCGCCGGCGCCACCCTGGGCTACCACTGGGCGCGCATGATCGAGATGCTGCACGCCGCCGAACAGATCAAGGAGCTGCTCCACGACGCCGACCTGCTGGGCGACGACCTGGTGGTCACCGGCGAGCGCCGGGAGCGAGGCGTGGGCATGATCGAGGCGCCGCGCGGCACTCTGATCCACCACTACCGGGTCAACGAGGACGACCTGGTGGAACGCGCCAACCTCATCGTCTCCACCACCCACAACAACCAGGCCATGAACGAGGCCATCCGCCAGGTGGCGCGCCAGCATCTGGACGGGCGCAAACTCAGCGAAGGCCTGCTCAACCACATCGAGGTGGCGGTGCGCGCCTTCGATCCCTGTCTATCCTGCGCCACCCACGCCTTGGGCAAGATGCCCCTGGAGGTGGAACTGCTGGATGCGGAGGGCAGCCGCCTGGATGCGGCGACACGAAACAGCCAGGGTTGCAGTTGAGCCGCGCATCCCGGCTGGTCATCGGCATCGGCAATCCCAGCCGGGGCGACGACGCCCTCGGCCCCCTGGCCATCGAGCGCCTCGAAGCCCTGGCCCTGGCCGATGTGGAACTGCTCACCGATTTCCAGTTGCAGGTGGAGTACCTGCTGGATATCGCCGAACGGGCGGAAGTAGTCTTCATCGACGCCAGCGTGGCCGGCGACGGACCCTACTCGTTCGCGCCCGTCCAGGCGCTGCAAGACCACAGCTTTTCCTCCCATGCCCTGTCGCCCCAGGCCGTGCTGGCGGCCTATGAACGCCACTACGGGCAGGCCCCGCCACCGGCCCATGTGTTGGCGATACGGGGATACCGATTCGAGCTGGGAGAGGGCCTGAGCGGACAGGCGGCGAGCAACCTGGAGGCCGCCACGGCCTTCCTGGCAACCCATATGGACGCCCCCTGACCCGAAGGCGGGCCTGCGCATACCGGGCCACACCCTGTCCACCCCGCATCAACGCTATTGCGGCGGCAAGAAGTCCTTGTGTACCCTCGCCTTAATGTCTCTCTCGCCGTCAGGATCCCGCATGACTCGCGTCACCAAAGCCTCCAGCTTCGCCAAGACCAAAAGCCGCACCGTCGCCAAGACGGTGCCGGACGCCAGCGGCATCATTCGCATGGCCGCCGTGCAGATGGCCTCGGGCCCCCACGTGCCCGCCAACCTGGCGGAGGCGGAACGCCTCATCGGCATGGCGGTGGCCGCCGGCGCCAAGCTGGTGGCCCTGCCGGAGTACTTCGCCATCATGGGCCTGAAGGACACCGACAAGGTGGCCGCCAAGGAACAACTGGGCAAGGGCCCGATCCAGCGCTTCCTCTCCGCCCAGGCGAAAAAGCACGACATCTGGCTGATAGGCGGCTCCGTGCCCCTGGCCTGCGACAACCCGAAAAAGGTGCGCAACAGCTGCCTGGTGTTCGACAACAAGGGCAAGCAAGTGGCCCGCTACGACAAGATCCACCTGTTCGGCCTGGACCTGGGCAACGAGCACTACAAGGAGCAGACCACCATCGAGCCGGGCGACAAGGTGGTGGTGGTGGAGACCCCGTTCGGGCGCATCGGCCTGTCCATCTGCTATGACCTGCGCTTCCCGGAGCTGTACCGCGCCATGGGCGATGTGGACATCATCCTGGTGCCCGCCGCCTTCACCGCCACCACCGGCAAGGCCCACTTCGAGACCCTGGTGCGCGCCCGCGCCATCGAGAACCTGGCCTACGTCATCGCTCCGGCCCAGGGCGGCTATCATGTGTCCGGCCGGGAGACCCACGGCGACACCATGATCGTCGATCCCTGGGGCAACGTCCTGGATCGCCTGCCGCGCGGCTCCGGCGTGGTGGTGGCCGGCATCAACCGCGGCTACCAGGAGGGCCTGCGCAAGAGCCTGCCCGCCCTCAAGCATCGCACCTTGAACTGCGCTGGCGACATCCAGGTCGAAGTCATCAAGGCCTGACCGGCATTCCCCCCTTCAGCCCAGGCTCGCCTGGGCTGTCCCATTCAGGATCACTCATGAACGCACCCGACTCCGCTCCCCATTTCGCCGCCGCCGAGGCGACCCTGCTCGCCCCCAACGAGGTGGATGCCCATCAGCTGGACAGCATCTTCGGCCTGCTCGCCGCCCACCGTGTGGACGATGCCGACCTCTACTTCCAATACACCCGCTCCGAGGCCTGGAGCCTGGAGGAGGGCCAGGTGAAATCCGGCAGCTTCAACATCGACCAGGGCGTGGGGGTGCGCGCCGTGGTGGGAGACAAGACCGCCTTCGCCTATTCCGACGACATCCGCCTGGCCGCCATCCGCGAGGCCGCCGGCACCGTGCGCGCCATCGC
>JBGSHR010000489.1:0-9891 GCA_041752155.1 Thiobacillaceae bacterium
CTCGTCGCCGAGCAGGGGCTCGTCGCCGCTCACCAGCCAGACCGGGGCCAGGCCCCGCTTCAGGGCGCCTTCGAGCTGTTCGCCCTTGAGCTTCATCCGGAAAAACCCGAGTTCACCACAGAGGCACAGAGACACAGAGCAAGACCATGAGTCAATGGCGCGCCCTCCGGCAGCCCCCCCAGTGGCTGGATGATTCCGCGGGGCAAGACGAAGCCTTCCTCTGTGCCTCTGTGTCTGTGTGGCGAAAAATTCCGTTTCATTCAGCGCTGGACATAGGACAGGCGCTTGAGGATCTGACGCAGGGCGTCCTGTTCCATGCCCCGGTTCAGGGAAGCCTCCTCCGCCTCCTTGGCCAGGAGCTGCTGGTCGTCGTAGGAGAAGTCGCGGATCAGCTGGATCTCGGAGGGCACGATCAGCTCCTTGCCGGCGGCGTCGAAGGCGGTGAGGGTGACCCGGTACTCCAGGCGGAATTCCTTCACCTTGCCGCTGCCGGACAGGGCCAGGATGTTCTTGCTGCGCAGTTCATTGCTGAGGCGCACCTTGACCGGGGCGCCCTCCGCCTTCTCCGCCAGTTTGCCCTGGCTGGACAAGGTGGCGCGCAGGGCCTTGACCAGGTTGGAACTCCCACCCCCTTCCACATAGGCGGCGGTGAACGGCAGCTGGGCCTGGCCGCGCAGCTGGAAGCCGCAGCCCGCCACCAGGGCCGCCGCGCCCAATCCCAGCAAGATTTTCATTAGCTTGCGTTTCACGTCCCGCTCCTTACACCACGATGTTGACCAGCCGGCCGGGCACCACCACCACCTTCTTGGCGGGCTGGCCTTCCATGTATTTCTGTACCTCGATGCTGGCCAGGGCGGCCTGCTCGATGGCGGCCTTGTCGGCATCCGCCGCCACCCGGATCTTGCCGCGCAGCTTGCCGTTGACCTGGAGCATCAATTCGATCTCGTCGCGCACCAGGGCAGATTCATCAACTTTCGGCCAATCGGATTCGAGAATGTCTACTCCATAGCCAATCTCTTTCCAAAGACAATGGCAGATATGTGGGGCAATAGGTGCGAGCAAGCGAAGCAGTATTGAAAACCCCTCTGCCCTAAGCATTAATTGTGAGTTCAGTAAAAGTGGCGTTTCACCCCCTTGTAGCGCTATTGAGTCAGCCACATTGGAAACATCTGACTGCGATTGTTCTAGCAAATTGAGCAATTTCATTGCTGCAGAAGTGACAGTGTTCAATTGGTGCTTTGAGAGATCGAACGCAGCCTTTTTGAGTATCGTGTGAATCTCTCTACGGAAACTCAAGGTTGTTTCTGATCCCTGTTTCCAATACTGATCTGCATCTGGACTAGACAAAAATTTGATGCCTTGAGACAAAGATCCCTGATTCCGCTGGGCGTATGCCCATATGCGTTTAAGGAAGCGGTGCGCCCCCTCGACGCCGGCGTCGGACCATTCCAGGGACTGCTCCGGCGGCGCCGCGAACATCATGAACAGGCGCGCGGTGTCGGCGCCGTACTGGTCGATGAGGGCCTGGGGATCAACGCCGTTGTTCTTGGACTTGGACATCTTCTCGGTGCCGCCCACCTGCACCGGCTGGCCGTCGGCCTTGAGCACGTGGACGCCGTCGCGGACCTCCACGTCGGCCGGGTTGAGCCACTGCTTCTTGCCCTCGCCCAGGTCCCGGTAATAGGTGTCGGCGATCACCATGCCTTGCGTCAGCAGGTTGGCGAAGGGTTCATTGAGTGTTTTGGGCGCGCGCAGCGCGTCGTTTGCCCCCTCTCCCGCAGGCGGGAGAGGGTTGGGGTGAGGGCCGTCGCTGGAGCGTACGTTTTCAGACCCCAACAGCCCCTCGTCCCGCATCAGCTTATGAAAGAAGCGGGCGTAGAGCAGGTGCAGGATGGCATGTTCTATCCCGCCGATGTACTGGTCCACCGGCAGCCAGTGCTTGGCGCGCGCATCCAGCATGGCGGAGGCGTTGTCCGGGCAGGCGTAGCGGGCGTAGTACCAGGAGGACTCGACGAAGGTGTCCATGGTGTCGGTTTCCCGCTCGGCCTTGCCGCCGCACTTGGGGCAGGCGCAGTTGGACCATTCCGGCATCTTCTTGAGGGGCGAGCCGACATCGATCTTCACGTCCTCCGGCAGCACCACCGGCAGCTGGTCCTCCGGCACCGGCACATCGCCACAGCTCGGGCAGTGGATGATGGGGATGGGGCAGCCCCAATAGCGCTGGCGCGAGATGCCCCAGTCGCGCAGGCGCCAGGTGGTGCGCTTCTCGCCGAGATTCAGGTTCTTGAGCACCAGGGCGATCTTGTCGATGGCGTCCTCGGAAGTGCGGCCGGAGAAGTCGCCGGAGTCGAACAGCACGCCCGGCTCGGTATAGGCCGCCGTCAGGGGTAGTTCCAGCGTGGCGTCGGCCGGCTGGATCACCGGCTTGATGGCCAGGCCGTACTTCTCGGCGAAGGCGTAATCCCGCTCGTCGTGGGCCGGCACCGCCATCACCGCCCCCTCGCCGTAGCCCATGAGCACGTAGTTGGCGACGTAGATGGGCACGGGCTCGTTGGTGAACGGGTGGTAGGCCTTGAGGCCGGTGTCCATGCCCTTCTTTTCCATGGTGGCCAGGTCCGCCTCGGCCACGCTTCCCTGCTTGCATTCGTGGATAAAGGTGGCGAGTGCCGGGTTGGTCTCGGCGGCCCGTTGCGCCAGGGGATGCTCGGCGGCCACCGCCACGTAGGTGACGCCGAACAGGGTGTCGGCGCGGGTGGTGAAGACCTTCAATACGGGCTCGGAGACACCCTCACCCCCAGCCCCTCTCCCGCCTGCGGGCGAGGGGAGCAAGGGGAAATGGATCTCCACGCCGAAGCTCTTGCCGATCCAGTTGCGCTGCATGGTCTTGACCCGCTCGGGCCAGCCGGGCAGGTGGTCCAGCCCGTCCAGCAGCTCCTCGGCATAGGCGGTGATGCGGAAGAAGTACATGGGGATGTCGCGCTTCTCCACCAGGGCGCCGGAGCGCCAGCCGCGCCCGTCGATGACCTGTTCGTTGGCCAGCACGGTGTGGTCCACCGGGTCCCAGTTCACCGTGGCCATCTTCTTGTAGATGACGCCCTTCTCGAACAGGCGGGTGAACAGCCATTGCTCCCAGCGGTAGTAGTCGGGCTTGCAGGTGGCCAGTTCCCGGGACCAGTCGATGGCCAGGCCCAGGCGCTTGAGCTGGCCGCGCATGTAGTCGATGTTGGCGTAGGTCCAGGACGCCGGGGCCACGTCGTTGGCGATGGCGGCGTTCTCCGCGGGCAGACCGAAGGCATCCCAGCCCATGGGCTGCAGCACGTTGTAGCCCTTCATGCGGTGGTAGCGGGCCAGCACGTCGCCGATGGTGTAGTTGCGCACGTGGCCCATGTGCAGCTTGCCCGAGGGGTAGGGAAACATGGACAGGCAGTAGTACTTGGGCTTGGCGGAATCCTCCGTGGCGCGGAAGATCTGCTTCTCATCCCAATGTTGCTGGGCTTCCGGTTCGATGATGTCCGGGCGGTAATGGGCGTCCATGCGGTGTTCTACTTCTCGGATGTGCTTGAAAGAGCACCGGATTATACCGGCGTCACGGATGACACGCCCTCGGGCCGGCGTTTATACTGACACGCTCTTTTGGGCGTGCGATGTGAAACGCGAACAGTGAAATCCAACCGTCGCCCGCGTGGCCGGTTTGCGCATTACACGTTTCACTTTTCACATTTCACCGATTCTTTGTTTGCTAGCTAAGGGGAATTCCCAATGTCCAAGAAGCATCCCGTCGTGGTCGTCACTGGTTCTTCCGGCGCCGGCACCACCACCGTCAAGCGCGCGTTCGAGCACATCTTCAACCGCGAGCACCTCAAGGCCGCCGTGATCGAGGGCGACAGCTTCCACAGCCTGGGCCGCGCCGAGTTCAAGGCCGCCATGCAGAAGGCCGAGGCCGCCGGCAACCATTCCTTCAGCCACTTCGGCCCGGAAGCCAACGACTTCGAGGCCCTGGCCAACCTGTTCAAGACCTACGGCAAGAACGGCGGCGGCAAGAAACGCTATTACATCCATAGCGACGAAGAGGCGGATGAGCTCAACAAGCGCCTGGGTACCAAGCTCAAGCCAGGCGAGTTCACCCCCTGGGAAGACGTGCCCAAGGGCACCGACCTGCTGTTCTACGAAGGCCTGCACGGCCTGGTGGTGACCGACAAGGTGGACATGGCTCAGCACGTGGACCTGGCCATCGGCGTGGTGCCCGTGGTGAACCTGGAGTGGATTCAGAAGATCCACCGCGACGCCAAGGAGCGGGGCTATTCCGCCGAGGCCATCGTCGACACCATCCTGCGCCGCATGCCCGACTACGTGAACTACATCACGCCCCAGTTCTCCCACACCCACATCAACTTCCAGCGGGTGCCCACGGTGGACACCTCCAACCCCTTCATCGCCCGGGACATCCCCACTCCGGACGAGAGCTTCGTGGTGATCCGCTTCAGCGATCCCAAGGGCGTGGACTTCCCCTACCTGCTCAACATGATCCCGGGCTCCTTCATGTCCCGCCGCAACAACATGGTGGTACCCGGCGGCAAGATGGGCTTCGCCATGGAAATCGTGCTGGAACCGGTCATCCACGAACTGGTTCAGGGCAGCAAGAAGTAAGCTGTTCGCACCCAAAGAAAAAGCCGGGCTTGCCCGGCTTTTTCTATTGCAACGCCTATTTCTGGCGTCAGAGATACTGAAGCCAGGGCCGCTCGCTGAGATAGACCGACAATTCGTCGGCCTGCAAGGGCTGGCCGAACAAATAGCCCTGCACGGCATCGCAGCCGCTGGCTTTGAGGAAATCCAGCTGGGCGCGGCTGTTCACGCCCTCCGCCACGGTGCGCAGGCCCAGCCGTTTGGCGAAGGCGAGCAAGGCGGCCACCAACTCCCGGGATTGCGGGCTCCGATCGATGGCCTCGACAAAGGTCAGGTCGATCTTGATGGCGCTCAGGGGCAATTGCTGGAGCAGGCCGAAGGAGCAATAACCGGCGCCGAAATCGTCCAGGGAACAGCGAAAACCGGCCGCGGACAAGGCGTACAGCGCCTTCAGGCCATCCTCATTGCCGGTCACCGCCCGCTCGGGAAACTCGAAGGTGATGGCATCGTGGGGCAGGCTGGAACCGGCCAGGGTTTCGATGATGGGCTTGGCGTCCCCCAGTGCGGAGAGCTGGCGCGCGGACATGTCCATGGTCAGGCCGATGCCTTCCATGCCCGGGGCGGACAGGGCCCACACCGCCTGGGAAAAAGTGGCGAGCCCCACCTCGGCCATCAGACCGAGCCGTTCCGCCAGATCCATGAAGCGACTGGCCTCCATCACGCCCAGCTCCGGGTGGCGAAAGCGCAGCAACATCTCCACGCGCTCCACCCGGCCGCTCTCCAGGCCGATTTCGGGCAGATAGCGCAACTCGAAACGGCGCTCCGAGATGCCCCGCTGCAAGGATTCTTCCAGGGATATGCGGGCATGCACCGCCTGCTGGTCGTCGTGACAGAAGAATCGGAAATTGCCCCGCCCTTCCCGCTTGACTTGGTAGAGCGCGGTATCCGCCGCATCCAGCAGGCTGTCCACATCATCGCCGTCGTGGGGGTGAATGGCCACGCCGATGCTGGCACCGATGATCAGTTCGCGGCCATCGATCATATAAGGCTTGGACACCGCCTCGATCAGCTTGCGTGCCACCAGGGCGGCAGCGGTCGGCACATCCTGGGCCTCCAGCAGGACGACGAATTCGTCGCCGCCCAGACGGCTCACCATATCCACCTCGCGCACGCAGTCGGCCATGCGCTCGGCCGCCTGGATCAGCACCTGGTCGCCCAGGGCATGGCCGTACTGGTCGTTGATCGGCTTGAACCGGTCCAGATCCAGGTACAACAGCGCCAGCGGCTCGCCGCGCCGTCCCACCCGGGAGATGGCCCGACGCAGGCGGTCCATCAGCAAGGCCCGGTTGGGCAGGCCGGTGAGGGAATCGTAGTGGGCCATGCGGCGGATGCGGTCTTCTTCCTGCTTGCGCTCGGTGATGTCCGAGAACAGACCGACATAGCGGGTCGCCCGGGCGTCGCTCTCCTCCACCGCGACGATGGAGAGCCATTCGGAAAAAAACTCGCCGTTCTTGCGCCGGTTGACCACTTCACCGGACCAGCGCCCCAGGCTGTGCAGGCTCTCCCACATGGCATGAAAGAAGGCCGCGTCATGGTGCCCGGAGGCAAGCATGGCGGCATTGGCGCCCAGGGCCTCGTCCGCGCGGTAGCCAGTAATCTCGCTGAAGGCCGGGTTCACGGACTGGATGCGACCTTTCTCGTCGGTCAGCATCACCCCTTCGCTGGCGGACTCGAACACCAGCCGGGCCAGCTTGAGGTCGCGCAGGCGCTGCAAGTCACGCAGACAATTGGTGACGGCGTTGCTGAGCAGGTGTTCGTCGATGGGCTTGAGCACGTAGCGGTCGATGCCGATATCCAGGGCCTGACGCACATGGGCGGTGTCCGAGGAATAGGACACGACGATGATCTGGGCCTCCGGGTCGGACTGCTTGATGGCCTTGCTCATTTCCAGCCCATCCATGATGGGCATCAGGATGTCGGTCACCACCAGATCAGGCTGCCAGCTGCGCCACAAGGCCAAGCCGGTCAGACCGTCATCCACCGCATGGGTTTCCGTCACCAGGCGGGAGATGATCTGGCGCAACTGATCCCGGACGACGGGATCGTCCTCCACCACCAGCACGCGGGCCTGGACCTGTCCCACCTCATTGACGACCATGCCGCGCATCATGGCGCAACCACTCCATCCAGCCGAGACAAGTGGTCATGCAAACACATATTCCCTCCGGTTCATCGCTTTCTTCTTCTCATGCGCATGTGTCATCTGGGACAGATGCCATTGCTTGTCGGTGGGCAACAATCAGCCATTAGCGTTAATCTTGTATCTATGGATATTTTCACCCGATTCTACCTTGAAGCCGCGCGCCGGCTACCAAATCTGCCCCCCGAGCACCCCTGCGCCCGCCTGCATGGACACTCGTTCCAGGTAGAGATCCACGTCTCCGGCCCCCTGGATCCGGAACTGGGCTGGGTGGTGGACTTCGCCGACATCCAGCAGGCCTGGCAGCCCATCCACTCGGCGCTGGACCACCGCACCCTGAACGAGGTCGAGGGCCTGGCCAATCCCACCAGCGAGCATCTGGCCATATGGCTATGGCAAAGACTCAAGCCCGCCCTGCCCGGACTCGCAAAAATCGTCATCATGGAAACCCACGCCTCCGGCTGCATTTATACCGGCGAATGAGGACGCGACAGGTCGCCGTGTTGCCCAACAGCCAGACAAAAAGCCTGTTGTAGAATCCCTCATGCTCGAAATTTAAGGCCAAGCTCGTGACCTACTGTCTAGCCATCAATGTCGACCAGGGGCTGGTCTTCTGCTCCGATTCCCGCACCAGCGCCGGCGTCGACAACATCAGCACCTATTCCAAGATGCACACCTTCGTGTGGCCGGGCGATCGGGCCTTCACCCTGCTTTCCGCCGGCAACCTGGCCACCACCCAGGCGGTGGTGAAGAAGCTCAAGAGCGACATCCCCAACGGCCTGGTGCCCAACCTGCTGTCTGTGAACTCCATGCAGGAGGCGGTGGATTATGTCGGCATCGTCAGCAGCTTCGTCCAGAAACAGCAGACCGACCGGGATACCGCCAACACCAGCTTCGAGGCCACCTTCATTTTCGGCGGCCAGGTCGGCGGCGACGTGCCGGAGATCTTCATGATCTATCCCCAGGGCAACTACATCCACGAGTCGAGCGAACACCCCTTCCTGCAGATCGGCGAGATCAAGTACGGCAAACCCATCCTGGATCGGGTGATCAAGCGCGACGTGTTCATCGAGCGGGCCGCTCGTTGTGCCCTGGTGTCGATGAACTCCACCATCCGCAGCAACGTCACCGTCGGCGCCCCCATCGAGCTGCTGATCTATGAGCGGGACAGTCTCAATGATGGCAAGCGCCTGTACCTGAGCGAGGACAACGAGTTCGCCCGGGAACTCTCTAAAAAGTGGAACGAAGGCCTGCTCACGGCATTGAGCAGCCTGCCCCGCTTCGAATGGGAAAAAGAGGCTCAAGCCCAAGCCCAGGCCCAAGCCCAAGCCAAGGAAGAAGAAGGCCGGATCTACAACTTCCCGGCCACGCCCTGACCCTCCACCGCCCGTACCCGGGCGTCGCGCACCATCTCGGGGCACGCCCCGACCCGTGACCAGCAGACCCGCCGAGCATCCGCCGGCGTTCCTTTGCGCCTCCCCACCCTGAAAGCCCTTCTGGCGCAATACGGGCCATGGGTCTACGCTCGTGGCAGCCAATGTCGGCCGGCACGGCACGAACATTGCTCTCATCGAAGCCAAGTGATCACCTAGAGGCCCGCATGTCCATCCACGTTGCCCTTCGGCATACCACCCACTACCGCTTCGACCGTCCCGTCCACCTGAGTCCCCACGTCATCCGGCTGCGGCCCGCCGCCCACAGCCGCACGCCCATCGTCTCCTACAGCATGAAGATCCGGCCGGAGAAGCACTTCATCAACTGGCAGCAGGACCCGTTCGGCAACTGGCTGGCGCGCCTGGTGTTCCCGGACAAGACCCGGGAACTGCTGGTGGACGTGGAGGTAATCGCCGACCTCACCGTCATCAATCCCTTCGACTTCTTCGTCGAGGAGAGCGCCGAGCGCTGGCCCTTCGACTACGCCCCGGCCCTGAAGCAGGAACTGGCGCCCTATCTGGCGGCGGAACCCGTCGGCCCCCTGCTCGGGAAATACCTGGCGGACATCGACCGCACGCCGATGACCATCAACGATTTCCTGGTGAAACTGAATCAGGATCTGCAAAAGCACATCGGCTACACCATCCGCATGGAACCCGGCGTGCAGAGCTGCGAGGAGACCCTGGAGAAAGCCCTGGGCTCGTGCCGCGACACCGGCTGGTTGCTGGTTCAGGTCCTGCGCCACCTGGGCCTGGCCGCCCGTTTCGTGTCCGGCTATCTGGTGCAGCTCACGGCGGACGAAAAGGCCCTGGACGGCCCTTCCGGCACGGACAAGGACTTCACCGACTTGCACGCCTGGGCCGAGGTCTATGTCCCGGGCGCCGGCTGGATCGGCCTGGACCCCACCTCCGGCCTGTTCGCCGGCGAGGGCCACATTCCCCTGGCCTGCACACCGCATCCATCCAGCGCCGCCCCCATCGACGGCATGACCGACGAATGCGAGGTGGAATTCAGCTTCAGCAACAGCGTCACCCGCATCCGGGAAGACCCCCGCGTCACCAAGCCCTATTCCGACCAGCAATGGACCCTCATCCAGGCCCTGGGCGAGATGGTGGACGACCGGCTCGACGCCATGGACGTGCGCCTGACCCAGGGCGGCGAGCCCACCTTCGTCTCCATCGACGACATGGAGGCGCCGGAATGGACCATCGCCGCCCTGGGCGAGCACAAACGGGAACGGGCCGAGGTGCTGGTGCGCCGGCTCAAGGCGAAATTCGCCCCCGGCGCCCTGCTGCACACCACCCAGGGCAAGTGGTACCCGGGCGAGCCCCTGCCGCGCTGGGCCCTGGGGGTGTTCTGGCGCAAGGACGGCGTGCCGGTGTGGAAGGACGACGCGCTGCTGGCCGAGGCCTATCGCGACTACGGCCACGGGGTGAAAGAAGCCCGGCTGTTCGCCGAGACCCTGGCCCGCTCCCTGGGCCTGTTCCCGCGCTATGTGCAACCGGCCTATGAAGACGCCCTGCACTTCCTGCAAAGCGAGGCGGCCCTGCCGGTCAACCAGGACCCGGCCCACGCCGAACTGGACGACCCCCTGGAGCGCCGCGCCCTGGCCGACAAGCTGTCCCGGGGCCTGG
>JBGSHR010000490.1:0-5391 GCA_041752155.1 Thiobacillaceae bacterium
GCCGAGCACGACGTGGTCATCGTCGGCGCCGGGCCGGCCGGCATGGCCGCCACCCTGGCGGCCCAGCACCTGGGGCTGCGCTACGTCACCCTGGAACAGGAACCGGACCTGGGCGGCACCACCTTGCATTACCCGCGCAACAAGCTGGTCATGACCGTGCCCATGGATCTGCCCATCGTCGGCAAATACAAGATCGGCGAGATCCGCAAGGAGGCCTTGTTCGATATCTGGCGGGACATCGTCGCCAAGAGCCAGATCCGTCTCAACTTTTCGGAACGCCTGGAAGGCATTGAGCGGGATGGGGACGCCTTCGTGGTGCGCACCCAGAAACAGCGCTACGCCACCGGCGCCATCCTGCTGGCCATCGGCCGGCGCGGTTCGCCGCGCAAGCTGGACGTGCCCGGCGAGGAGCAAGGCAAGGTGGTGTATCGCCTGATCGATCCGGAACAATACCGGGGCCAACACGTGCTGGTGGTCGGAGGGGGCGATGCCGCCCTGGAAGCGGCCATTTCTCTGGCGGAGGAACCCGGCACCACGGTCAGCCTGTCTTACCGCAGCAATGCCTTCGGTCGCGTCAAGCCCAAGAACCGGGAGCGGCTCGATGCCATGCAGGGCGCCGGAAAACTCAATGTGCTGCTGGAGTCCAATGTGAAGTCCATCGAGGCCGAGCGGGTGCACCTGGAACAGCGTGGCGAGGCGCTTGAGCTGCCCAACGATGGGGTCATCGTCTGCGCCGGCGGGGTGTTGCCCATGGGCTTCCTGAAAGATCTGGGCATTTCGGTCGAAACCCATTACGGCGATTGAGCCTGGATGCTACCGTTGCGAACATCGTGAATTCACCTACGCCCCAATCCGACCTTCAACCCGCCGCAGCCGGCGGCGAGTCCGCCATGCTGCGCGGCCTGGCCTACCTGTTGCGCCCTCTGGTGCGCCTGATGCTGGCCCGGGGCATCACCTATCCCACCTTGAGCGAGCTGCTCAAGCACGTCTACTACAAGGTGGCGACAGAACGCTTCGCGCTACCCGGCAAGCGCCTGACCGACAGCCGGATCAGCCTGATCAGCGGCCTGCACCGCAAGGATGTGAAGCGACTGGGGGAAGAGCCGGAAGCCACCCTGGAGACGCCGCGCATGGTCAACTGGGGCAGCCGCCTGGTGTCCCTGTGGCAGGCGCGGCCGGAATATCGCACCGAGGAGGGTATTCCCCGCTCCTTGATGCGCCTGGCCAAGGACGGTGGCGAGTTGTCCTTCGAGAGCCTCGCGGCCCACGTTACCCGCGACATAGGGCACAAGGCCATTCTGGACGAACTGGTGCGTGGCGGGGTGGTGCGCCTGGACGAGTACGACCGGGTACACCTGGAAACCGCGGCTTTCCTGCCCCGTAACGACAGTCAGAGCAAACTGCACTACTTCACCCACAACCTGCATGACCACCTGGCGGCGGCGACCCACAATATCCTGAACCAGGAGCCGCCCATGCTGGAACGCAGCGTTCATTACGATGGGCTGTCGCAAGAGTCGATCCAAACCCTGGAACGCCTGGCCGAGGCCCATGGCATGAAGACCTTGTTGGCCATCAACGAGGCCGCTCTGGCTATGCAGGAGCTGGACAAGAGCAAGGGTGGCGAGAATCGGCACCGCATGCGCTTCGGCGTGTTTTTCCTGCGCCAGCCCCCGGATTGAGGCATCTTCCGACTGTCGTCGGTGAGAGACGGTTTTCTGGGTTCGGCATGCTCCCCGCCGACACCTGCGCTTCCCTCGATACGACGCGCCGCGCCTACTCGGGACGAACGGCTTTCCATCCCGTTTCACCACCCCCCAACCCCACCCTAGCTCCAAGCCCCAGCCCAGCCCAGCCCAGCCCCAAGCCCCAAGCCCCAGCCCCGTTCGGGCTGAGTAGCCTTGCCCAGCAAGGCGTATCGAAGCCTGTCCCGAGCCTGGCGCAGACCACCACAGCCGAAGTTGGCTTGAATGGATGGCGTATCTTTCCCGCCCCGCGTACCTGGCCCGCTCCTTGCTCTTACTCACCCACCAGCCCCGCAACGTGGGCGGCAACGACGAGGAGAGCGCCATGTTTATTCGCAACAGCACAAAGGTGGAGATCGGCTTGTTGACCCTTCTGCTGCTCGGCCTGGCCATGCCGGTTGGTCAAGGTGCTAGCCTGAACACGGCGGATTGGAGCGCGTTTCCGCTGGTCCGGAGCGGGATGCAGAGCCAGGATGAGGAAAGCCGGGCCGATTCCGCGGAGCCGCCCAGGCAGAGCGGCCAGAAGTTCGACGACATCTTGCTCGAAACCCGGGTGAAGGCCAGTTTGCTCGAGGACAGCCTTCTGAGTGGCCTGGACATTCAGGTTCGCGGCGAACAGGGCGCCGTGCGTATTTCCGGCTATGTCAACACGGCGCAACAGGCGAGCAGGGCGGGGAGGGTCGCGGGAAGAGTGAGCGGTGTCCGTCAGCTGCACAACGATCTGTTGCTCAGAAACTGGACCCGGCCCGGAGTCTGGCAAGGGGGGCGGTCTCACGGCAACGCGCTATCAGGACGCGGGGGTGATCCGCATCAGGCCATGCAATTGGGCATGGCCATGCTGGCCTCTTATTCGCCCCGTGACGAACGCTTGTGGATCGCCGCGTTTGTGGCTTCGGCCAGCGCGGCGCGGGGAAAATTGACGAGGGTGTCAGCCGAGGAATCATTTGGATCGTTGCCGACGGGCGGTGGGGTGGCGATGTAACGGGCGTGTGAATGCTGTGGCCCCGCCAGTTGGTGGAGGATGGCTTGACTGGGGCCTTGGGTCGTTGCTGCCTTATCCGTCCCAGGTTCCGTAGAATTGCGCGGATGAAATGGATAACCCGAGTGGTGAAGGCCTGTCGATGAACAAGGACGATGTAATCGCCGCTACCCGGATGTGGCTGGAAAAGGCCGTGATCGGGCTCAATCTGTGCCCGTTCGCCAAGGCGGTCTACGTGAAGAACCAGGTGCGCATCGTCGTGAGCGAGGCCCGGCACCTGGATGATTTTCTGGAAGATCTGGATCGTGAGCTGGATCTTCTGGCCGCGGCCGATCCGGCCGAGATCGACACCACCTTGCTGATCCACCCGACCCTGTTGCCGGACTTCCTGGATTTCAACGATTTCATGGTCATCGCCGAATCCGCCGTGGTGGAACACGGGCTGGAAGGCGTCATCCAGGTGGCCAGTTTTCACCCGGCCTTCCAGTTCGCCGACACCGAGCCCGACGATATCGGCAACTACACCAATCGCGCCCCTTTTCCCATCGTGCACCTGATCCGCGAGGAGAGCCTGGCCCGCGCCGTGGAGGCGTTTCCGGATGCCGAGGCGATCTACGGGCGCAATATCGAAACCTTGCGGCAACTCGGCCTGGCCGGCTGGCTGGCCTTGGGCTTCGCGGACGCCAAGGCGAACGAGCCGACATCCTGAAGCCGGACGTTTGCCTCCGCAGTCCGGGCATGGGCCGGCGGCGAGACTGTCAGGCCGCCTGATTCATGTGCATCAGACGCTGGGCCAGGGTGGCGATGATGCGTCGGGACAAGGGCGCGGAATAATTCATGAGTTCTTCCAGCATGGCCGGCGGCAGGACCAGGGCGGTGACCTCGCTTTCCGCCCGCACGCTGGCGGTACGTTCCTCGTTCAAGAGATAGGCCATCTCCCCCATCAGGCTGCCTTCCTCCAATTCCACCAGACGTTTTTCCCCGTCCGGCAGCTGCTTGTACACCCCCACTCGACCGGCATAGATGAAGAAGGCCTCCTGGGAGGTGTCTCCCTCCTGGATCAGGGTGTCGCCTGGGGCGTAGCCGCGGCCGTACTTGGCCAACAGGCGATTGGCGCGGCCGAATACCAGGGTGTCCAGGCGGCTGGCGCCTTGCCCTTGCCCGCCCAGGAACAGACGCTCCAGTGCAGCCACGTCCACCTTGGTGAGGGCGTACAGGAATTGCGCCCAGAAATAGAAGGCCAGGCAGGCGAAATAGGCGCCGATGAGGATGAACACCACGCCGCCCAGGGCGCCGTAGATGGCCTGGTATTTCTCGATACGGAAAACAAGGCCGAAACCGTAGAACAGGCCGGCCAGGGTGAGGGTGGCCAAGGCGCTGACCACTAGGGTGGGGCGCACCGGCGGACGGCGCAGGGGCAGGCGGTGCAGGGCGAGATAGAACACGCCCCATACCGCCAGCAGAACCAGCAGGGTATTCAGGCCCTTGAGCACCAGGGTGCGCCCCGCCCCCAGCAGTTCCACATCGGCGAAGAAGGTCAGCGTCGCCTGGGTGGCCACGGCCGCGGCCACCAGGGCGAGGAGCACGGGAATGATGACCAGGGGCAGGACCCAGTTGAGTACGAAGGGGCGTTTCGATTCGTCCGGAAAGATGATCCGGAAGGCGGACTGCAGGGCCTTCACCAGACCCCGGGAAGACAGCACCAGGGTCAGCAGGCCGACCCCGCCCGCCGCCATTTGGGTCTTCTGGGGAATGATGCCCAGAGTGGAAAGCTCCTCCAGATGGAATTGTTGGTAGAGAGCAGCCAGCAGCATGACCGCCGGTACTGAGTTCTCCGCCAGCTTGGCCAGCCCTTGGGCCGCGTAGGTGAGCAGCAGCACCAGAGGCGCGGCGGAAAGCAGGAAATAGAAGGCGGCGGCGGCGGCATGATTCTGCAGCTCGTTCTTCTTGAGCAGCCGAAAAGTGGTGTAGCTGACCTGCGCGAGCCAATCCAGGCCGTTACGCCGGGTTTCGTCCAGTTTGGGCAGGTGCGCTTTCAAGGGATGCGGGTTCATGATGAGGCCGGGAAGGCGAAGGCTTGTGCAGGGCGGTAAAATGCGCCAATTTCAAGCCGAGGAAAACCCCATGTCTCTCGTTCGACCCTTTCCCGCCCTGCGTCCCGCCGCCGGCCGCACCCCGGAGGTGATCGCGCCGCCCTACGACGTGCTCAATACGGCGGAGGCGCGCACCCTGGTGGAAGGACGGCCGTGGAGCTTCCTGCACATCTCCAAGCCGGAGATCGACCTGCCCGTGGACACCGATCCCTATGCTCCCGAGGTCTACGCCAAGGCGGCGGAGAACCTGCGGAAGATGCTGGATGCCGGCGTGCTCAAGCAGGACGAACAGGCCTGCTACTACGCCTATCGCCTGATCATGGGCGACCATGTGCAGGTGGGCGTGGTGGCCGCCGCCAGCGTGGCGGACTACGACACCAACCGCATCCGCAAGCACGAGTTCACCCGCCCCGACAAGGAAGACGACCGGGTGCGCCAGGTGGAGGCCCTCAACGCCCAGACCGGCCCCGTGCTGCTGGCCTATCCCCAGCAGTCCGAGGTGGACGCCATCCTGGCTGCCGCCACCCAGCACACGCCGGACTCCGACGGCGTGGCCGACTGGCTGGGGGGCGGC
>JBGSHR010000491.1:0-2459 GCA_041752155.1 Thiobacillaceae bacterium
ACCCGGGGCGGGTCCACGTCCTCGATGCGCAGCAGCCACGCGCCGCCGTGGGCGCGGGCGTCCAGATAGCTGCCCAGGGCGGCGACCAGGGAACCGAAATGCAGGGGACCGGAGGGAGTGGGGGCGAAGCGCCCGCGGTAGGCTGGCGGCATGGGCCGATCATAGCGCCCCGGCCGTCATGGAAACCAGACCGGGCTCAGCTCAGGGCGGGTGCCGGAGTGAGGGCAAGCATGGCTGGGGCGCCAGCCCGTTCATACAGGCTCACCATGCGTTCGGCCATGTGCTGGGAACTCCATTCCCGGGCATAGACCAAGGCGCTGTCCGCCAGATCAGTGCGTGCTTTGACATCCATAAGCAGTCCCACCGCCAGATTGGCGAAGTTCGCCGGATCATCCTCGGCGATGCGGCAACCCTGCCCCTCCCGCAAAACATCCTTGGTGCCCATCTCCGCCAGCGCCACCACCGGCGTGCCTTGGGCCATGGCTTCCAGCAGCACCAGGCCCTGGGTTTCGGTCTTGGAGGAGAACACGAACAGGTCCGCGGCGCGGTAACAGTCAGGCAACTCGGTGTGCCGGTCGAGATAGCCCATGAAACGGATCCGGTCGGCCACGCCCCATTGCCGGGCATGGCGTTTGAGACGGCGCAGTGCGGGCCCCTCCCCCGCCACCAGAAGCAGGACGTCGGGCACGCTCTGCTTGACCAGGCCCAGCACCCGCAACAGGAAACCGATGTTCTTTTCGAAGGCCACCCTCCCCACGAACAAAAGGACCGGTTGACCCTCGGGAATACCGCGTGCGGCTCGAAAGCGCTGGCCATCACCCGGGTCGAAAGCGGGCGCGGGCAGGCCGGTGGGGATGATCTCGATGGGCGTGGTCACCCCGTAATCCCGCAGGGCCTGACGCATGGGGCCGGAGGGAGAAACGATAGTGTCGATGGAATTGCACTGCTTGCGGGAAATGCGCCGGGCCAAGGCCTTGAGCCAGGTGTGGGGCAGGAAGGGGATGTAGTGATAGAAGTATTCTTCGAACAGGGTGTGATAGGTCTCCACCACCGGAATCCCCTGGGCCCGGGCATAGGCCTTGCCGGCGGCATGGGCCGCAAATGGGGTATGAATATGCGCCACGTCGAAGCGGCCCGGCAACTGCTCCAGATGGCGGCGCAGGACACGGGGGTTGATCAGCCGGTCTTCCGGATCGAACGGCACACGCCGGCCGGGCACGCGCACGATGTCGAGCTCGACATCGGTCTGGCCGTAATCCGGTGCTACCAGCGTCACCTGATGTCCCGCCTTGAGCAATTCTCCGCGCAGGGTCTGAATGGAAGTGGAGACCCCGTTGACCCGAGGAAAATAGACGTCGGAAATCAGTAATACGCGCACAAAAACTCCTGGCACCGGAAAGACCTAGTGAATAAGACCTTCTTGTTAAGAAAAGGTTACGTCACCATGATATTTTGGTTAAGTCGGCGTGTCGGATGCATCAAGAAACTGCAAACGCCGCCCCCTGACCGAGGCGCCATTACCGCCCCACATGAGAGAGCAGTCACAGGGAAAGAGTCGGCTATCCATGTGATTTAAGGTCCCGCCGTAGAAATTAACGGAAACCCTTTGTTGACGCGGGAAAATGCAGCCAATTATAGTGCTGATATGCAGGCTGAACTGGACGCACTCGAAACCAAACTCGCTCAGGTATTGGAGCGATATCAAAGCATGCGCGGGGAAAACCTCAAACTGCGCCAGCAGGTGGTCGCCTTGGAGAATGGCAACAAGCAACTCTCGGAGCGCCTGGAAGAAGCCCGCGGCCGCATGGAAACCCTATTCAACAAACTCCCGGATTGACATGGCCACCGCCCCCAACAACGTCAGCCTGGACGTCGCCATCATGGGACGCGAGTTTCGCGTGGCCTGCCCGGAGGAAGAACGGGAAAGCCTCCTGCAGGCGGTGCAATACCTGGACCGCAAAATGCGCGAGATTCGCGACACCGGCAAGGTGATCGGTGTGGAGCGCATCGCCATCATGGCCGCCCTCAACATCACCAACGATTACCTCAGCGCGCGCCCCGCTGAACCGGACACCCGGGAATATCAGGAACGTCTCACCCGTTTGACCGGCCTGCTTGATCAAGCCTTGGCCCAGCAAGATAATCTGTTCTGACCGCACAGCGCGTTGCGCGGTGCGTTTCAATCTCCCTGCTGCGTTCGCGAGGGTCGTGCATTCTTTGAACCGATAAGCTTTGGCTTAGGTTGTGGTGTCTAGGTTGTTGGTGTGCGCGTGGCTTGCCCATGTACCCGATACAACCGAACCGCAGCCGACCTTGAACCCCTGGGTTCAGGATTAACGGCTCGGACGGCGCTAGCGGGGAGACCCCCTCCTTCATGAAGACATCCCCTCCACTCGATAAAGCCGCCCTGCGCAGGCAATTGCGCGCCATCCGCTCGGCGGTGCCGGATTCGGTGCGCC
>JBGSHR010000492.1:0-1627 GCA_041752155.1 Thiobacillaceae bacterium
GGCGAGCGCACGGTGCGCCGCCTCAACGGCCGCAAGCTGTCCACGCGCCAGTGTCCGGTGCTGTTCGAGGCGCCCATCGCCACCGGCCTGATCGCCAGCTTCGTCTCCGCCATCTCGGGGGGGCATCTGTACCGCAAGTCCTCCTTCCTGCTGGACAGCCTGGGCAGCCAGGTCTTCCCGGCCTTTTTCCAATTGCAGGAACGGCCGTTCCTGAGCCGGGGCCTGGCCTCGGCGCCGTTCGATTCGGAAGGCGTGGCCACCCAGGACCGGGACGTGGTGAAGGACGGCGTGGTGCAGGGCTATTTCCTGGGCAGCTACAGTGCCCGCAAGCTGGGCATGCACACCACCGGCAACGCCGGCGGCAACCACAACCTGATCGTCCCCTCCACCGGCGAGGACTTCGCCGGCCTGCTCAAGAAGATGGGTAGCGGACTGCTGGTGACCGAGCTCCTGGGCCATGGCCTCAACATGGTGACCGGCGACTACTCCCGGGGCGCGGCGGGATTCTGGGTGGAAAACGGCGTTATTGCTTATCCGGTGGAGGAGATCACCGTGGCGGGCAACCTCGGGGACATGTTCAAGGGCATCACGGCCATCGGCACGGACGTGGAGACCCGGGGCTCGCGTCGGGTGGGCTCCATCCTCATCGACAACATGACCATCGCCGGCGAGTGACGCCGTCGCGCGGCGAACCATGAACGCCTTGCTCGCACTGTCCCGGGCCATCGACGGCCTCAACGAGCGCATTGGCCGGGGCGTGACCTGGCTGGTGCTGGTTGCCACCCTGGTCTCCGCCGGCAACGCCATCATGCGTTACGGCTTCAATCTCAGCTCCAACGCCTGGCTGGAGATCCAGTGGTATCTGTTCGGCCTGATCTTCCTGCTGGGGGCCGGCTATACCCTCAAGCACAACGGCCATGTCCGCATCGATGTGCTGTACGGGCGCTTTTCTCCGCGCACCCAGGCCTGGGTGGATTTGCTGGGCGGGCTGCTGTTCCTGTTGCCTATGAGTGGTCTCATCGCCTGGCTGGGATGGAGCTTCTTCACCGCCTCCCTGGCGGTGGACGAAACCTCGCCGGACGCCGGCGGCCTGCTGCGCTGGCCCATCAAGTTCGCCGTGCCCCTGGGCTTCGTCCTGTTGTTTCTGCAGGGCGTGGCCGAGGTCATCAAGCGCGCCGCCTTCCTCAAGGGGAGGCTTCCGCTGCCGAATGAACGGAGCGAGGAGCTGCTGTGATGTTCGAGCTCATGGCGCCCCTGATGTTCGCCGGCCTGGTGGTCTTCCTGCTGCTGGGTTATCCGGTGGCGTTTTCTCTCGCCGCCAATGGCCTGCTGTTCGGCCTGGTGGGGATCGGGCAGGGCTATTTCGACTTCGCCCAGCTCCAGGCCCTGCCGGAGCGGGTGTTCGGCATCATGTCCAATGCCACCCTGCTGGCCATCCCTTTCTTCACCTTCATGGGCCTGATCCTGGAGCGCAGCGGCCTGGCCGAGGAACTGCTGGACAGCATGGGCCAACTGTTCGGCCCGGTGCGAGGCGGCCTGGCCTACGCGGTGATCCTGGTGGGCGCCCTGCTGGCGGCCACCACCGGTGTGGTGGCCGCCTCGGTGATCGCTATGGGGCTGATCTCGC
>JBGSHR010000493.1:0-1695 GCA_041752155.1 Thiobacillaceae bacterium
GGGCACCGGGCGCGGCGCGCTCAACTCCGGCAGCGGCGTGGCCGTCAGCTCGCGCTTGATGAAGCGTTCCACTCCGACCAGGAGCTTGTCCTCCTCCGGCGCCACCAGGGAGATGGCCAGGCCGGAGGTGCCGGAGCGGCCGGTGCGGCCGATGCGGTGCACGAAGTCTTCCGGTGAATAGGGCAATTCGAAGTTGACCACGCAGGGCAGATCAACAATGTCGATGCCGCGCGCGGCGATGTCGGTGGCCACCAGCAGTTGCACCTTGCCCTGCTTGAAGCCGTCCAGGGCGGCCAGGCGTTCCACCTGGGCCTTGTCGCCGTGGATGATGGCGGCCTGCACGCCGCGCTTCTGCAGGCGCCGCCCCAGCTTGTCGGCGGCGATCTTGGTGCGGGTGAACACCAGGGCCTGGGAAATCCCGCGCGCCCGCACCACCCGGATCAGGGCGTCCAGCTTGTCGTCCTCGCTCACCTTGTGCACCACCTGCTCCACCGTCTCGGCGGCGGTGTTGCGGCGCGCCACCTCCACCTTGAGGGGGTTCTGCAGGAAGCTGCGCGCCAGGCCGACGATGCTGTCGTCGAAGGTGGCGGAGAACAGCAGGGTCTGGCGCTGGCTGGGCAGCAGGTCGAGGATGCGCTTCAGGTCGGGCAGGAAGCCCATGTCCAGCATGCGGTCGGCCTCGTCCAGCACCAGGAATTGCACCTGGGACAGATTCACCCCTTTGCTGCCGGCGTGGTCCAGGAGACGGCCGGGAGTGGCCACCAGGATTTCCACGCCGCCGCGCAGGTCGGCGCTCTGGGGCTTCATGTCGACGCCGCCGAACACCACGGTGCTGCGCAGGGGCAGATGCTTGTTGTAGGCCACCACGCTTTCATGGACCTGGATCGCCAGTTCCCGGGTGGGGGCCAGCACCAGCCCGCGCACCGGGTGGCGCGCCGGCGAGGCGCTGGTATTGGCGTGGGGCAGCATCTTCTGCAACAGAGGCAGGGCGAAGGCCGCGGTCTTGCCCGTGCCGGTCTGGGCCTGGGCCATGAGGTCGCGCCCGGCCAGCACCAGAGGAATGGCCTGTTTCTGAATCGGGGTCGGGGTCTTGTAACCCATCTCGTTCAGGGCCGCGAGAATTTGCGGCGCCAAGCCCATCTCCTCGAAGCTCGTGGCCGTTTCCAACGCGGGCGCGGTGTCAGTACCTACTTCCATCAAAGTGTCCGCCAATCCAGTCCCTGTTCCTGATCGGCCACGCCGATCCAGTCGTCATCGCAGCCCAGCGCTCCGGCCAAGGCGGCACGGGCGCGCTCGGGCGCATTGTTTTCCTCGGAAAGATGGGCCGCCACCACATGCTTCAGCCGCGCCCCCCCCATGCGTCGCAGCAGTGCCGCCGCCGCGTCGTTGTCCAGATGGCCATAACGCCCCAGGATGCGTCGTTTCAGTCCGGCCGGATAGCGCCCCGCTTCGAGCATGGCCACATCGTGGTTGCACTCCAGAGCGAGGCCATCGCAGTCGCTCAACACCGCTTCCATGTGCGGCGTGACATGGCCGGCATCGGTCAGCAAGCCGAAGCGGGATGCGCCATCGGCGAACACGAACTGGACCGGTTCCCGGGCATCGTGGGGCACCGGGTAGGGCGTCACTTCCAGGTCGCCGATGGCGAACCGGGCATGACCATCGATGATGCGTACCGACGCGGGCCCATCCCCC
>JBGSHR010000494.1:0-9710 GCA_041752155.1 Thiobacillaceae bacterium
CGTGCTGCCGCTGCTGCTCTTCGGCGCGTGCCTGATGATGGTCGGCGGCGGGCACATCTGACCGGGCTCAGCCGCCCTCGCCGCTGGCCCAGATGCGCCAGGCAAAGACCATGGCGGCCATGGCCGCGCACCCAGCCGCCAGACTGAAAGTCCAGCCCGCCCCCAGGCCATCCCAGGCCGCGCCGGAATAGAGACTGCCGATGGTGCCGCCCACGCCGAAGGCCAGGCTGTTGTACAAGGCCTGGCCACGACCCTGGTTCCTGCCGGTGAAATGGCGGTGCACCAGAGCCAGGGCGGAGGCGTGATAGGCGCCGAAGGTGAAGGCGTGCATCAACTGGGCCAGCAGCAATACCGGCAGGTTGTCCGCCTGCCAGCCGATCAGAAGAAAACGCACGGCGGCGATGGCCAGGGTGGCCAGCAGGACCGTCTCGGGACGCACCCGGGCGAACACCCGGGGCATGATCAAAAAGATGCCGATCTCGCACACCACCCCCAGGGCCCAGAGCCAGCCGGCCACGGATTTGCTGTAGCCGATCTCCACCAGGTGGATGGTGAAGAAGGTGTAATACGGCCCGTGGGCCGCCGCCATGAGCAAGGCGGCGATGAACAGGGCCAGCACCTGGGGCCGGCGCACCACCTCCCGCAAGGGGATATGGACGTGTTCGTGACGGGCGATCTCCGCCTCGGGAATGACCCGGGAGGTGAGCACAATGCCCACCAGCAGGCCCAACACCACGTAGGGCACCAGGCTGATCGAAGTGTGGTCCAGGGCCGCGCCCAGACCCACCACCACCAGGATGAAGCCCACCGAGCCCCACAGCCGGATGCGGCCATAGCGGTCGGTACGATCACCCAGATGGGACAAGGTGGTGGCCTCCACCAGGGGCAGGGAGGCGCTCCAGAAGAAGCTGATCAGGCTCATGACGGCGAACAGCCACCAGAAGCTCTTGGCCCAGAACACGCCGACGAAGGCAATCAGACAGACCAGGGCCGCCAGCTGGACGATGGCCACGCGCCGACCGGTATGGTCGGCGATGTGGCCCCAGATGTTGGGAGCGAAGATACGCATGACCTGGAGCAGGGACATGAGCACGCCGATCTGGAAGGCGTTGAACTCAAGGGAATGCAGATACAGGCCCCAGAACGGCGCCATGGCGCCGACAAAGGCGAAGTAGAAGAAGTAGAAGCCGGATAGGCGCCAGTAAGGCAGGGAGGTCATCGGGAACCAGGCCGCCCCGGCGCAAACCGGGGCACGGGGGTCAGGACTGACCGGGGATAGGCGCGGTGGAACAGACCACGTCCGCGTTCTGGGCGCGATGGCGCAGCACGTGGTCCATAAGCACGATGGCCAGCATGGCCTCGGCGATGGGGGTGGCGCGGATGCCGACGCAGGGATCATGGCGGCCCTGGGTCACCACCTCCACCGGCTCGCCCCGGGTGTTGATGGATCGGCCGGGGATGCGCAGGCTGGAGGTGGGCTTGATGGCGATGGAGGCAGTGATGTCCTGGCCCGAGGAGATACCCCCCAGGATGCCGCCGGCATGGTTGGACAGGAAGCCCTGGGGCGTCATTTCGTCCCGGTGTTCCGTGCCCTTCTGGGCCACCACCGCGAAGCCGTCGCCGATCTCCACGCCCTTCACCGCGTTGATGCTCATGAGGGCATGGGCCAGGTCGGCGTCCAGGCGGTCGTACACCGGCTCGCCCAGGCCCACCGGCACGTTTTCCGCCACCACGTTGATGCGCGCGCCCACGGAATCGCCCGACTTGCGCAGCTCGTCCATGTACTGCTCCAGGGCCGGCACCGCGTCGGGGTCGGCGGCGAAGAAGGGGTTCTCGGCCACGCTGTCCCAGCTCTTGAACGGCACGACGATGGGGCCGAGCTGGGCCAGGTAGCCGCGGATAACCAGGCCGTATTTCTCGTGCAGCCACTTGCGCGCGATGGCCCCCGCCGCCACGCGCACCGCCGTCTCCCGCGCCGAGGAACGACCGCCGCCGCGGTAATCGCGGAAACCGTATTTCTGGTCGTAGGTGTAGTCGGCATGGCCCGGGCGGAAGGTCTCGGCGATGTTGCCGTAGTCCTTGCTGCGCTGGTCCTCGTTGCGGATCAGCAGGGCGATGGGGGTGCCGGTGGTGCGGCCCTCGAACACGCCGGAGAGAATTTCCACCGTGTCCGACTCCCGGCGCTGGGTGACGTGGCGCGAAGTACCGGGCTTGCGCCGGTCCAGGTCGAGCTGGATATCCGCCGCGCTCAAGAGCAAACCGGGAGGGCAGCCATCGACGATGCAGCCGATGCCGGGACCGTGGGATTCGCCGAAAGAGGTGACAGAAAACAGGAGGCCGATGGAGTTGCCGGACATGAGAATGGTTCTAAGAAAACTCTGGCCTAAATTCTACCGCAGAGCTTAGGATAACTTTGGACAAGCGCCCGAAAAGGCCGCCCCCCAACGATAAAGTCCATACAAGGAAGGAGAGCAGCCATGAACCTGGTGCAAGCACGTTTTCTGATTTTTTTGCTGCTCATCTGGATTTGTGGTCTCCCTAGCCTGGCCCGAGCCGACGATCCCATGCGCGTGGTCGTGGCCATGCCCGGCCCCGGCGCCGCCCCCTTTCTGCCGGTGGAACTCATCCCGAAAATCGGTGCCGACCGCAAGATGGGCATCGAACTCGGCTTTCGCTATTTCGGCGGCGGCCCCCTGGCCGTCAAGGACATGGCGGGACGAAACAGCGACTTCGCCGGCCTGGCCCTGGCCGCCCTGGGGGGCCTGAGCCTGAAGCTCGACAACCTGCGCAGCGTGGTTCCTCTCACCCAGGCCCCCGCCTACACCCTGATGGTGCGCGCCGACCTGAAGCAGCAGGTACGCACGGTCAAGGATCTCTACGGCCGCACCATCGGCACCCATACCGGCACCAAGTCCGGCAAGTCCACGGGGCAGCAACTCTCGGAATTCCTCCTGACCCGTTCCGGCCTCAGCCTGGAGAGCGTCAACTTCGTTCCCGCCGGCCAGAGCGAGGATGAATACCAGGCCGCTCTGGCCTCCGGCGCCGTGGATGCCATGATGGTCAACGAGCCCTTTGCCTCGCTCCTGGAGCAGTTCCACGTGGCCTACCGCCTGGTCGACCTGCACAACCCCAAGGTCGCGGCCAAGTGGCTGGGCGGCCCCTTTCTCTATACCCAGTTGGCCACACGCCAGGAGTTGCTCGACCAGGAACCGGAGAAGGTTCGACGCCTGGTGGGCGCGGTGCAGCTCGCCCTGCATTGGATCCATAGCCACAGCCCCGAGCAGATCGTGGCGGCCCTGGACATCCCCGCCGACAAGCGGCCGGCCCTGATCCGTTTCCTGCGGGCCAACAAAAATGTCTTCAACCCCAGCGGCAAATTCAGCGATGCGCAGATCCGCACCGCCGACACCTTTTTTCATGAAGTATCCCGGGGCAACTTGAAAGCGCGCCAACGCCAGTTGAGCGACCTGGTCGACGCCCGCTGGGCGGGCCGCAGCCGCTGACCAGGGCCGGCCGAATGATACCAAGGCTCTCCCGCTCTCTCGGCCAACAGGCCCTGGCGCGCATTGCCGGCGTATTCATCATCATCGGCGTCATCTCCGCCCTGCTGCTCTGGCTGGGCTGGCATAGCGCAAACGACATCCTGCAGAAGGCCCATACCCGGGAATCCCGCATTTCCCTGCAAGACAAGCTGAACCACTTGCAACATCAATGGCAGGCCTCGGCCAAACAACTGGCGGCGACCCTGGCCTTCAACCGCCTGCTGGAGAACCCGCGGGACCGCTGGCTACGCTTGCGCGCCTACCTCTCTTCCCTGGGGGAAACCTATGAGTTCCACACCCTCCAGATCGTCGACAAGCATGGAGAAACGGTCTACCTCACCGGGGAAAAATCCAACGTGGAGCTCTCCTTGCTGGCGGCAAGCGCCCCCCTGGCGTGGCATTTCAACAGCGAAGACGGCATGGCCCATCAGGTGCTTGCCGTGCCCATCTGGCTAGGCCCCAAGGACGGCAAGGGCAAGCTCCTGTTGTCGCGCGAGCTGGACAACAGCACCTTGTCCACCCTGGCGGGCCCCAACACCCGCCTCCATCTGCTGCGCAACGGCCGTATCGTCGCCAGTTCCATGGGCAACAGTTGGTTCGGCCTGCCCTCCCCATGCCAGGACGAACGCCGCGACACCGAGAGCTATTGCTGGCTCGAGAAGTTGCCGGGGACCGACCTGAGCCTGCACGTCGAGGAAAAGATCCCCCAGGCCATCCAGGCGGCCCAGTTCAGCCTGGTGGGCATCGGTCTGTTCGGGCTGTTGTCCATCGCGCTTTATTTTCCGCTGGGGCGCTGGATCAAGCGCACTGTCCATCGCCTGGAACATCTCAGCCAGGCGGCGACGCTGTTCGACGAGCGCCATCGACTGGATCAAGAGATCGAGGCCGCCATGGACGAGGCCGCCGGCCCCCATGACGAGGTCGGGAAATTGCAGCTCTCCCTGCGGGAGCTGATGTATTCCAGCGAAGAAAGGGAAGCCGAAAACCGCGCCTACCTGAGCACCCTGGAAATATTGGAAGAGGCCGTCATCGAGATTGACCCCCACGGCCGGATCACGCGCGCTTCGCCGGCCATGCGCATCCTGGCCGGGCCGGTGGAAATCGGTGACGACCTGTACGCCATGTTCATCGACGAAGACCGGGACATCCTGGTCAGCTTGCTAAACAAGCTGTTGCATGGCGATGCCAGCAACATCACGGCCCGTCTGCGCCTGAAGCATCCGGAGCACCCCGGCAGCTGGGTCGAATGCCGCTTCGTTGCCATAGACCAACCCAGCACCCACCTGCGCGGTGTGCTGCGCGACATCACCCAAAGCTACCTACAGGAGAAACACATTGCCCACATGGCCCTGCACGATGCCCTGACCGGACTGCCCAACCGCGTCCTGCTGGAAGACCGCGTCAGCGTCGCCCTGCGCATGGCCGGACGCGACAATCTGCAAGTCGGCATCGGCTTCATCGATCTGGATCATTTCAAGAACGTCAACGACGCCCTGGGCCACAAAGTCGGCGACCAGCTGCTCGTCCGCTTCGCCGACAAGCTGCGCGAGCAACTGCGCAAGGGCGACACCCTGGCCCGCTGGGGCGGCGACGAGTTCGTCGTGCTGCTGCCGGAGATGAGCGATGCCCAGTCCATCCGGGAGGTGGCCGACAAACTGGTCAAGGCCAGCCGCAGCCCCATCACCCTCGACGACCAGACCCTGCCCGTCACCTTCAGCATGGGCTTCAGCATCTACCCCACGGATGGAGAAAACGTCGATCAGCTCCTGTCCCAGGCCGACCAGGCCATGTTCTATGCCAAGGCCCAGGGCCGCAACACGGTCAGCTTTTTTGCCGACGTCAAGACACGAAGCCCGGACAAGGAAGGGCTTTACATCCAGAGCCGGTTGGCCATCGCCCTGGAGGAGAAACGCCTCACCACCTGGTTCCAGCCCATCGTCGATGCCGTTACTCAGCAGCCGATCGGCCTGGAGGCCCTGGCCCGCTGGCATGATGCGGAATTCGGCTGGGTACCCCCCTCCACCTTCATTCCCATGCTGGAGAACCTGGGCTTGATCCACGAACTGGGGGATCTGGTCATCGACCAGACCCTGGCCTTAGGCACCCGCCTCAAGGCGGCGGGACGCCACCTCCTGCTGGCGGTCAACGTCTCCAAGCGCCAGCTTTACATGCACAATTTCATCGAGAAGCTGCTGGGCAGCGCCCGCCGGGCCGGCATCGAACCGGAACAACTGGTGCTGGAAATCACCGAAAGCATCGCCCTGGGGGAGGTCACCTTCGCCCAGGAGCGCCTGGAAGCGTTGCACAAAGCGGGGTTCCGCATCGCCATCGACGACTTCGGCGTGGGTTACTCCTCCCTTTCCCTGCTCCATGAAATGCCGGTCGATGAACTGAAAATCGACATTTCCTTCACCCGGCGCGTGCATGAAGACCAGGGTGCCCGGGTGATCCAGGCCATCGTCGGCATGAGCCAGGCCTTGAAACTGCGCATCGTCGCGGAGGGCGTGGAAGACGCGGCAAGCGCCCGCGTCCTGGCGGACATGGGCGTGCATTGTCTCCAGGGCTTCCATTTCGCCCGCCCCATGCCGGCCGAAGACCTGGCCGAATGGCTCAGGCGGTACCCAGTTCCTTGACCAGCCCCAGGCCCAGGCCGACGCCGAAGCCGGTGATGTCCGACCCCACCGCCCCCAGGCCGCCCTTGCAGCGGCTGGCAGACAGGTCCACGTGCAGCCAGGGTGTGTCGGCGACGAAGCGCTTGAGGAAGCGCGCCGCCAGGATGTGGTCGGCTTCCGAATCCAGGGTGCATTGCTTGACGTCCGCCACCGGGGAATCCAGGGCCTCGTCGTAATCCTCCGGCATGGGAAACACCACCACCCGCTCGCCCGTGGCATTGCCCTGGGCCCGCGCCCGCTCGGCCAGATCGTCGCGGTTGGAGATCACCCCGCTCATGCGCTCCCCCACCGCCACGGCCATGCTGCCGGTCAAGGTGGCGAAATCGATCATGACCGCCGGCTTGGCGCGGGCCGCCAGGGCCAGGGTATCCGCCAGCACCATGCGCCCCTCCGCGTCGGTATGGACGATCTCGATGGTGGTGCCGTTGAGTGCCGTGATCACCTCGTTCTGGGTGTAGGCCTCCGGCGACAGGTGGTTCTGGGCAATGGCCAGCCAGGCATCGATGCGCACCGGCAGGTTCAGCCGGCTGGCCGCCAACAGAATGCCCAGGACCACGGCGGAACCGTTCATGTCGTCATGCATATTATTCATATAGCGCGCCGGCTTCAGGTTGTGGCCGCCGGTATCGAAGCAGATGCCCTTGCCCACCAGGGCGATGGGCCCGCCTTTCTTGGCGCCCGCGCCTTTGCCCCGGTAGCTCAGATGGACGATGGCCGCATCCTCATGGCCGCTGCCCCGGGCCACGGCCAGGAAGGCGCCCGCCTTGATCTGCTTCAATTTTTTGCTGTCGTATTCCTCTATCTTCCAGTCCATCTGCTTGGCCAGTTCGCGCACGCGCCGGCGGTAACTGGCCGGGGTGAGCAGATTCGGCGGCAGCATGGTCAACTCCCGCGTCAGGACATTGCCCTCGGCCACGGCCCGTTCAGCGGCCAGGCCGTCCCGGCTCTTGGCGCCGTGCACGACGATGCGCTTGAGGCACGCCGGTTTCGGCTCGCTCTTGTAATTGGGCAGCTCCGCGCTGTTCAGCCAGGCCACGCTCACCGCCTCGCGCGCCGCCTGGGCGGCAAAATCCGCGTCGCCGTAAACGGCGATGGTGAGCGTCTCCGGGTGTTCGGCCAGCAGCAGCGCCACCGCCTTGCACAACTGAGACTGGCGCTCGAAGACGGATTTGGCGAGATCCAGGCGCAACCAGACCGACAAACAGGCGCCGGGCAGTTCCACCGCCAGGGCTTGCTTGGCCAGCTCCTCAGCTTTCTTGCCGCGCCGAGCCAGCACCGCGCGGGCGGCCTCATGGTCCGCCGCCTCGTGCCAGTCGGCACCGGCCGGCAGGATGACCAGCAGATGGGCGGTGTTCTCTCCCCGCTGGCGCAGAAACGCCTTATGCTCCGCCAAACGCGCCAGGCCCTGGGTATTGGGGGTGATTTGATTCATTAGCCAACCTTTATATTAAAAATATCAATACTAACTATTGAAAATTGACCGGAAATGCCTCTACCTCGATAATCCGCAGGCTTCCAAAATTGAATTGTTCCACGAAACGACTAGCCTTCGCCGGAATCGCGCCGCTGGCCTCCGCCCAGCGTCAGACGCGCCCCGGCTCCCATCCGGAGATCTCTTTTCATGACCAATTCCACCCCTGACATCGACCCTCAGGAAACCCGCGAGTGGCTGGACGCACTCGCCGCCGTGATCGAAGAAGAAGGCCCGGAACGCGCCCACTTTCTATTGGAACGGCTGGTCGACAAGGCGCGCCGCTCGGGCGCCTATCTGCCCTATAACGCCACCACCGCCTATGTGAACACCATCCCGGTGCACTTGCAGGAGAAGCACCCCGGCGATATCGCCATGGAAGGCCACATCAAGGCGCTGATCCGCTGGAACGCGGTGGCCTGCGTGATGCGCGCCAACGAGAAGGCGCCCGGCGTGGGCGGCCATATCGCCAGCTTCCAGTCGTCCGCCACCCTGTACGACGTGGGCTTCAATCACTTCTTCCGCGCCCCCGGCGACGATCACGGCGGCGACCTGGTGTATTTCCAGGGCCACGCCTCGCCGGGCATCTACGCCCGCGCCTTCATCGAAGGCCGCATCAACGAGGAGCAGTTCTCCAACTTCCGCCAGGAAACCGGCGGCGAAGGCATCCCCTCCTACCCGCACCCCTGGCTGATGCCCGATTTCTGGCAATTCCCGACGGTGTCCATGGGCCTGGGCCCCATCACCGCCATCTATCAGGCGCGCTTCCTGAAATACCTGCACGACCGGGGCATCGCCGATACCTCCGGACGCAAGGTGTGGGCCTTCCTGGGCGACGGCGAAACCGACGAGCCCGAGACCCTGGGCGCCATCACCCTGGCCTCTCGGGAAAAGCTCGACAACCTGATCTTCGTCGTCAACTGCAACCTGCAGCGTCTCGACGGCCCGGTGCGCGGCAACGGCAAGATCATCCAGGAACTGGAAGCCGCCTTCCGCGGCGCCGGCTGGAACGTGCTCAAGGTGATCTGGGGCTCCTACTGGGACCCGCTCCTGGCCATGGACGGCAAGGGCATCCTGCGCCAGCGCATGGAAGAGTGCGTGGACGGCGAGTACCAGAACTTCAAGGCCAAGGGCGGCGCCTACACGCGCGAAAACTTCTTCGGCAAATATCCGGAGCTGAAGGAGATGGTCGCCGCCATGTCCGACAACGACATCTGGCGCCTGAACCGGGGCGGCCACGACCCCCACAAGGTCTACGCGGCCTACGCCGCGGCGGTGAAGCACACCGGCCAACCCACCGTGATCCTGGCCAAGACCGTCAAGGGCTACGGCATGGGTGCCTCGGGCGAGGCCCAGAACCCCACCCACCAGCAAAAGAAGATGGACCTGGAGTCCCTGCGCGCCTTCCGCGATCGTTTCGACATCCCGGTGGCCGATGCCGATCTGGAACACCTGCCCTTCTATCGGCCGGCGGATGACAGCCCGGAAATGAAATACCTGCACGCGCGCCGCGCCGCCCTGGGCGGCTATCTGCCGACGCGCCAGCGCAAGGCCGCGCCGCTGGAGGCGCCGCCCCTGGCCACCTTCCAGAACATGCTGGAGGCCACCGGCGAGCGAGAAATATCCACCACCATGGCCTTCGTGCGTCTGCTCACCACCCTGCTGCGCGACAAGACCCTGGGCCGCCACATCGTTCCCATCATCCCGGACGAGGCGCGCACCTTCGGCATGGAAGGCCTGTTCCGCCAAGTCGGCATCTATTCCTCCGTGGGCCAGCTCTACGAGCCGGTGGACTCCGACCAGGTCATGTATTACCGCGAGGACAAGGGCGGCCAGATCCTGGAGGAAGGCATCAACGAGGCCGGCGCCTTCTCGTCCTGGCTCGCCGCCGCCACGTCGTACAGCAACAACGACGTGCAGATGATCCCGTTCTACATCTACTACTCCATGTTCGGCTTCCAGCGCATCGGCGACCTGGCCTGGGCCGCCGGCGATTCCCGCGCCCGCGGCTTCCTGCTGGGCGGC
>JBGSHR010000495.1:0-3999 GCA_041752155.1 Thiobacillaceae bacterium
CCTGCCCGCACCACGCCGGCATCCGCGCGTTCGCCCAGCACCAGGGACAAGGCGTCCAGCAGAATGGACTTGCCCGCGCCGGTCTCGCCGGTGAGCACGGCGAAGCCCGCGTGGAAATCCAGGGCGAGCTTTTCCACCAGGACGAAATCGGCGATGGTCAATGACAGGAGCATGACTACAAGGCCAGGGGCAAGGGGCAAGGGGCAAGGGGCAAGGAAAAACCCGCATCCTGGTCCTGGGGTGCCTTGCCCCTTGCCCCTTGCCCCTTGCTCCTCACAACTTCTCCCCCCAATGCAGCTTCTGGCGCAGGGTGTCGTAGTAGTTGTGGCCTTCCGGATGCAGCAGTTTCACCGTCTTCCTGGCGCGCTGGATGATCACCCGGTCGCCGATGCGCAGATCGGCATGGCGCTGGCCGTCGAAGTGGACCCGGGCGTCCTCGGCATGGATCAGGTTGATCTCGATCTCGGAACGGCTGTTCACGGCGATGGCCCGGGCCGACAGGGTATGGGGGCAGATGGGCACCATCACCACCGCTTCCAGGGTGGGATGCAGGATAGGTCCGCCGGAGGACAGGGCATAGGCCGTGGAGCCGGTGGGGGTGGCGACGATCAGGCCATCGGCGCGCTGGCTGTAGACGAACTGGTCGTCGATGTAGACCTCGAATTCGATCAGACGGCCCAAGGAGCTCTTGCTCACCACCACATCGTTGAAAGCGTAGGTGGCGAACAAAATATCTTCCGCCCGCTCCACGCTGGCCTCCAGCATGATACGGTCCTCGGCCACGAACTCCCCCGCCAGCATCTCGTCCAGGGTGGAGAACATGGTGTCGATGGAGACATCGGCGAGAAAGCCCAAGCGCCCCTGATTGATGCCGATCATGGGGATTTCGAAATCCACCAGGGTACGAGCGATATTCAACAAGGTGCCGTCGCCGCCCATGACGATGGCCAAGTCGGCAAGCGTGCCGATCTCGTTCACCGATGCGATGGGAAAATCCCGGATGGAACAGGAATCCGCAGTATGAGCGGTCAACAAAACCTCATGGCCGCGCTGACGCAGAAACTCGGCCAGGCGCAGGAGAGAACTCGCGCTGGCCGGGCTGTTGTACTTGCCGACCAGGGCAATGGTCTTGAAATCAGGTTTCATGGCGTGAAATTATAGCTAGTCAAGGTACAGAACCCACCATGCTCAACGAACGCGCCCGCATCCTGCTGAAATTCCTCGTGGAACGCTATATCGAGGACGGCCAGCCCGTGGGCTCCCGCACCCTGTCCAAGCACACGGGCCTCAATCTGTCCCCCGCCTCCATCCGTAACATCATGGCGGACCTGGAGGAAGGCGGCTACATCGCCAGCCCCCACACCTCGGCCGGGCGCATCCCCACCCCCCGGGGCTATCGCCTGTTCGTGGACAGCCTGCTCACGGTCAAGCCCCTGGCTCAGATCGAGATGCGCCAGATCGAATCCACCCTGGCCCCGGACGACCCGAAACGCCTGGTGAGCGCCGCCTCCCACCTGCTGGCGGAGCTCACCACCTACGCCGGCGTGGTGCTCACGCCGAAACGGCGCGACCAGGGCCTGCGCCAGATCGAATTCCTGACCCTGTCTGACAAGCGCATCCTGCTCATCATGGTGACTGCGGAGGGCGAGGTGCAGAACCGGGTCATCGTTACCGACCAGCCCTACAGCCCGAGCCAGCTCACCCGCGCCGCCAACTACTTCAACCAGCATTTCGCCGGCCACTCCTTCGAGCAGGTGCAGCCCCGCCTCGCCCAGGAACTGGCGGAGCTGAAATCCGACATCAGCCGCCTCATGGAGGTGGTGGTGGTGGCCGGCAACGACGCCTTCAGCGCATCGGGCAAGGAATACGTCCTGTCGGGCGAACGCAACCTGCTGCAATCCCCCGATCTGTTCACCAACATGAGCCGCTTGCGGGAGCTGTTCGGGCTGTTCGAGCAGAAAACCGAGCTCATGCAATTGCTGGACGTGGGCCATGCCGCCAGCGGCGTGCAGCTGTTCATCGGCGCTGAATCCGGCGTGGCGCCCCTGGACGAATGCAGCGTCATCGCCGCGCCCTACGAATCGAACGGCGAGGTGGTGGGCACCCTGGGGGTCATCGGTCCCACCCGCATGGCCTACGAGCGGATCATCCCCATCGTCGACATCACCGCCAAACTGTTGTCCAGCGCCCTTTCCTATCACTGAAGAAAGTTTGCAGCGGTCAGCCGGCAGTCGGCAGAATGGGCTTTACTGACGACCGCCGGCTGATGACTGATGACCTTCTATTTCCCCGAACCGCCCTACAAACACGACCAGCCCGCCCGCACCGGCATCCTGCTGATCAATCTGGGCACCCCCGAGGCCCCCACCGCCCAGGCCCTGCGCCCCTATCTCAAGGAATTCCTCTGGGACCGGCGCGTGGTGGAGATCCCGCGCCCAGTCTGGTGGCTGATCCTGAACGGCATCATCCTCAACCTGCGACCCCGGAAATCCGCCGAAAAATACGCCGCCATCTGGCGCCCTGAGGGCTCCCCTCTCAAGCATTTCACCCAGCGCCAAGCCCAGTTGCTGGGCGAGGAACTGGGCCGGCGCACCGCCACGCCCCTGGTGGTGGACTACGCCATGCGCTACGGCCAGCCCAGCGTCCAGGACAAGATCCTGGACATGAAGGCCAGTGGCGTGAACCGCCTGCTGGTGCTGCCCCTGTATCCGCAATACGCGGCCAGCAGCACCGGCTCCGCCCTGGACGCGGTGTGGCACACCCTGCTCCACACCCGCAACCCGCCCGAGATCCGCACGGCGCGCAACTTCCACGACCACCCCGGCTATATCGCCGCCCTGAAGCAGAGTGTTGAGGCGGATTGGGCCGAGCATGGCCGTCCCGATGTGCTGGTCATGAGCTTCCACGGCATTCCGCGCCGCTCCCTGGACCTGGGCGACCCCTACCACTGCGAGTGCCAGAAGACCGGACGGCTGCTGGCGGAGGCCCTGGGCCTGGCCCCGGAACAGCATCGCATCACCTTCCAGTCCCGCTTCGGCAAGGCCGAATGGCTCCAGCCCTACACCGCCCAGACCCTGGAGGCCCTGGGCCGCGCCAAGACCCGGCGCGTGGACGTGATCTGCCCGGGCTTCGTCGCCGATTGCCTGGAGACCCTGGAGGAGATCGCCATGGAAGGCAAAACCACCTTTCTCAATGCCGGCGGCGGCGAATTCCGCTATCTCCCCGGCCTCAACGACCGCCCCACCTGGATAGCCGCCCTGGCCGACCTGGCCATAAACCTGTTGGGAACATGGGTTTACCCGGCTTGGGACGCGGACCGGGAACAATCCGAAGGCCAAATCCGCCTCGCGCGGGCCACTTCCCTGGGCGCCGAAATCTGAGCGCAAGCCGCGCCAATATTAGAGTTTGCTTGTTGACTGGTACAAATTCGCCATGCACCATGGCCCCTCGGTATAGGTATTGACCGGAGTCAAGAACGCGGGATATTCCTAGCTCGCGCCTGCCCCGGGTCCGGCAAATTTTTCGGCAGGCGGGTGACCGCCGTTTCTTTTCCCATCCTGGAGGTGCATATGAAGAAATCCCTCGCAGTCACCCTGCTCATGGCGGGTGTGCTGGGCGCAGTCGCCTCGGCCCACGCCGATCCGCGCGCTCGTTTTATGGCGTCCAACTGCGCCTACTGCCATGGCCCCGACGGCAAGAGCCGCGGCGCCGTCCCCAGCCTGGCCGGCCTGGAACCCGGCTACTTCATCGCCCAGATGAGGGCCTTCAAGGATGGCAGCCGCCCCGGCACCGTGATGCAGAAGCACGCCAACGGCTACACCGAAGCCGAATACGAGGCCCTGGCCAAGTATTTCGCGGCCATCAAGTAACCCAGACAAGGAGCAGACAACATGGCTATTGATCGCCGCGAATTTCTCAAAGTCTCCGTCGGTGCCGCGGGCGCCGTCACGGTAGGCAGCCTGGCCGGTTGCGCCGGCGCCCCCGCCGTCGCCAAGGCCC
>JBGSHR010000496.1:0-1731 GCA_041752155.1 Thiobacillaceae bacterium
AGCAGGGCGCGGGCGCTCACCAGGCCGGCAAAGCGGCCCGCCGCGTCGGTCAGGGCCACGTGATTGATGCGCTGTTCCAGCATGCGATGCAGCACCTCGGCCACCGGGGTGTCCGCCGGCAGGCTCATGGGGGTCGGACCGAAGTTCAGGGCGCGCAGGGTCATGGGGGCGGTCTTATATGAAGCGGAGGGTCATTTGCCGCTCCACTGGCGGATGCGCTCCGCCGCCCACTCCCGGCCCCCCAGGCCGAAGGCCAGCGCCAGGGCCAGCACCAGACCGCCAAAGGCGATGGCGAAGGCCACGGTCAGCAGCTGGGTGCCGATGGCCAGTTGTTCCAGGGCCATGAACAGGGCGAACAACTGCACGCCATATTCCGTGGCGGTGCTCAGGGCCAGGGCCATGGGCGCCTTCAGGCTGGAGAGCCAGGTGAACACCAGACGGTTGAGGAAGCGCGCGAACAAGGTGCCGAACACCAGCACCAGCAGGGCCACGACGATATTGGGCAGGAACAGCACCACCCGGTTGATGAGGGCCGCCACCGCGTCCAGTCCCAGGCTGTTGGCCGCCGAGATGGCCACCACCAGCAGCACCAGCCAATAGGTGATGCTGCCGATGATCTGGGCCAGGGTGAGCTCCATGCCCCCTTGCCGCATCAGGGCCTCCAGGCCGGACTTTTCGGCGATGCGGCCGAATCCCAGGGCCTCCAGTCCGCGCTGGACCCAGGCGCGCAGCAGCCGCGCGGCTAGCCAACCCACCAGCAGCAGCACCACGGCCGCGAGCATCTTGGGCAGGAACAGGGCGATCTGGCCCCAGAAGGTTTGCAGGGAGGAGAGGAACAGCTCGATTTGGGTATCCATGGATATGCTCCTGATTTAGCGCGGACGCGTCCCGGTCTTCGCCGGGATGGACCATGCGCCTTCGGGGCGCAATATTTCCGTCAGGGGCTGACGGGCAGCGCTTTCCTTGCGCATGGGCAGATGTTCGACCAGGGCGGAGAGGGCATGGGTCATCTCGCCCAGGGTCGCCTCGGGCAGGTGGGCCATGGCGGCCTTGAGCACGTTCTGGGCGTGTTGCGGCGAGGCCTCGGCGAGGTGCTGGCCGTCGGCGGTGGCAAAGAAATGCTCCGGGCCGGCGGCGACCTGATTTTCCTGGCGTCTGACCAGGCCTCGTTCCAACAGGCCAACGAGGAGCGATTCGGTGCTCGGGCGCGGGATCGCCATGGTGCGGGACAGATCGACGACGCGCATGCCGGGGGCCTGGACCAGTTCCCATAAGGCCCACAGCTGGACCGCGCTGATGTCATGGTGGGTTTCCACCCACTCGGCATGGCGTTGCACGGCGTCCAGCACCTGCCGGAACATCTTCAGGGCGCCGTTGATGCTTTCCTTGCGCCGCGCCCAGGCCACATCCGTGTCCAGATTTGCGTCCAGGTGGGTTTGGGATTTGCGGATTGCTTTCATGGGGGCGGATTCTCGGCGGGAAGGCCGGGCGATGCATTGGATGTGGCCCGTAAGGGCAACCCGTACATTCGGTTTCGACAGGCGCTGGTTCGCCGGGAGGCGCTACGGCTGGGGACGAGCCTGGTGGGGGAGGCGGTGTGCCGAGTGGGAGTTATCCCGCCGGGGCCTGGGCCTTCTCCAGCTTGACCACCCGCGCGCGCAACTGGCCGCAGCCGCCGTCGATGTCCTGGCCGGCCGAATTACGCAGCCGGGTGACGATGCCGTGCTGGTG
>JBGSHR010000497.1:0-1523 GCA_041752155.1 Thiobacillaceae bacterium
CCACCCGCCGCCGGCACCACCTTGATGCGCGACGCCCTGACGCTGCATGTGCTGCCCATGCTGGACCTGGATGCCTACGACCGGCTGCTGTGGGGCTGCGACCTCAATTTCGTGCGCGGCGAGGATTCCTTCGTGCGCGCCCAGTTCGCCGCCCGCCCCCTGGTCTGGCAAGCCTACCGCCAGGAGGAGGATGCCCACTTCGCCAAGTTGGAGGCGTTTCTCCGCCTGTATTGCGCGGATCTGTCCCACGATGGGGCCGCGGCCCTGGGCACCCTCTGGCAGGCCTGGAACCGGGAGCAAGACCTCGCCCCCGCCTGGGCTGCCTTCCTGGATACCCTGCCCGAGTTGAAGCGCCATGCGGACGTCTGGTCACAGACCCTGGCCAGGCAAACAGATCTTGCCGCCAACTTGGTGAAATTTTGCAATAAGTTGTTAAAATGATGGGCTTTTCTGAATCCTCCCAGGACAATTTTCCATGAAGACCGCTCAAGAACTCCGCGCCGGCAACGTGATCATGGTGGGCAATGACCCGCTGGTCGTGCAAAAAGCCGAATTCCAGAAATCCGGCCGCAACTCCTCCGTGGTCAAGATGAAACTCAAGAACCTGCTCACCGGCAGCGGCAGCGAGACCGTGTACAAGGCCGACGAGAAGTTCGAAACGGTGACCCTGGAACGCAGGGACTGCACCTACTCCTACTTCGCCGACCCCATGTACGTGTTCATGGACGGCGAGTACAACCAGTACGAGGTGGAGGCCGACAACATGTCCGAGGCCCTGCCCTACCTGGACGACGGCATGCCCCTGGAAGTGGTGTTCTACGATGGCAAAGCCATCTCCGTGAACATGCCCTCCTCCGTGGTGCGCGAGGTGGAATACACCGAGCCCGCCGTCAAGGGCGACACCTCCGGCAAAGTACTGAAGCCCTGCCGCATCAAGCCCACCGGCCACACCATCCAGGTGCCGGCCTTCGTCGAGATCGGCGACAAGATCGAGATCGACACCGCCTCCGGCGAATACCGCAACCGGGTGAAGTAATCCTCGCCATGCGGCAATGAAAAGGGCGCCCCAGGGCGCCCTTTTCATTTACGTCTGCCCTCCGAATACAGGGTCAGAACACCTCCGGATGGTCCGGCAACTCGTTGAAGTTCTCGCCCCGCACCGGAAAATGCTGAGCGATCAGGGCATGCACCTGTGCAATACCCGTCAGCGCGCCGGCCTCGAACTCGCCCCGGGCGAAATGCCGCTCCATCTCGCCGCACACCGCCTGCCATTCCGCCGCCGTGACGATGGCCCGGAAACCCCGATCGGCGACGATCTCCACATCCCGGTCCGCCAGCAACAGGTAGATCAGCACGCCGTTATTGGCCTTGGTATCCCATACCCGCAGTTCGGAAAACACCTCCACCGCCCGTTCCCGGGCCCCCTTGCCGGCCATGAGGGCGAACGGGTGCAGCGCCCCTTCCACGCTGAAGCGGATCTCGCCGCCGTGGCTCCGCTCGGATTCGGCGATGGCGGCGGTGAT
>JBGSHR010000498.1:0-2693 GCA_041752155.1 Thiobacillaceae bacterium
CCAGGGCGCCCAGCACATCTTTATAGAGGGGCTCGCCATCCGCCCCCGGTTCCTTGGTGCGGTCCAGCACCGCCACGGCGCGAACGCTTGCCGGCAGGGCCGCCACCAGGGCGGCGGGGTCCAGGGGCCGGAACAAACGGACTTTCAACACGCCCACCCTCTCGCCCCGGGCGTTCAGATGCTCCACCGTCTCGTGGGCCACTTCGGCGCCGGAGCCCATGAGCACCACCACCCGCTCCGCATCCGCCGCGCCGACGTAGTCGAACAGGCGATATTGCCGGCCGGTGAGTCCGGCGAAACGATCCATGGCCGCCTGCACCACATTGGGGAAGGCATCGTAGAACGGGTTGGAGCGCTCCCGGGACTGGAAGAACACGTCCGGGTTCTGGGAGGTACCGCGCAACACTGGATGTTCCGGCGACAAGGCGCGGGCGCGGCAGGCCGCCACCAACTCGTCGTCGATCATGGCGCGGGCGGTCTCCGCCTCCACCGCGACGATCTTGGCCACCTCGTGGGAGGTGCGGAAGCCGTCGAAGAAATGGATGATGGGGATGCGTCCCACCAGGGTCGCCGCCTGGGCGATAAGGGCGAAATCCTGGGCCTCCTGCACCGAGCCCGAGGCCAGCATGGCGCAGCCGGTGGGCCGGCAGGCCATGACGTCGGAATGGTCGCCGAAGATGGACAGGGCATGGGTGGCCACGGCCCGGGCCGCCACGTGGAGCACGAAGGGGGCCAGCTCACCGGCGATCTTGTACAGGTTGGGGATGAACAGCAGCAGGCCCTGGCTGGCGGTGAAACTGGTGGCCAGGGCGCCCGAGGTGAGCGCCCCGTGCAGGGCGCCGGCCGCGCCGCCTTCCGACTGCATCTCGATCACCTTGGGCACGCTGCCCCAAAGATTGGTTTTCCCCTGGGAGGCCCATTCATCCGACCATTCCCCCATGTTGGAGGACGGGGTGATGGGGTAGATGGCGATAACCTCGTTGGTGAGGCAGGCCATGCGGGCGGCCGCTTCGTTGCCGTCCAGGGTGAGGGTTCGAGTCATGGCAGGGCTTTCTCGGTGGAGGCTATCTATATGGAAGAGCTCGGTATGCCCCATTCTAGCCATTTATATTTCAGCTCGAAGTCCCTCGCCCGTGGCCTGGTTCTTGCTAATCTGACAACAAGCCCAAGAAAGCCATCATGCCAGCCACACCCAGTCCAGACATCCTCGCCACTGCCGTGCTCATCGTCGATAAGCAGCGGGTAGCACGCTATCTCAACCCGGCCGCGGAGAATCTGCTGAGCATTTCGGCACACCATGCCCTGGGGCGCACAGTCTCCGTCCTGCTAGGCGACTGCACCGAGTTGGTGCGCGCCATAGACAGTGCACTATCCGAGGGCGCCACTTTCACCGAGCACGATCTTCTGATCCCGGTCAACGGCGATAGCGTCATGCTCTCCGCCACCGTTTCCCCACTGGAGGATGAACAAGGCGCGGCGGTCATCGAACTGCACCCCGCCGCCGGCAGCGTGCGTATCGCCCGGGACGAGCAGGTCATGGCCCAGACCCAGGCCAGCCAGGCCTTGCTGCGCCAACTGGCCCACGAGATCCGCAACCCCCTGGGCGGCATCCGCGGCGCGGCGCAACTCCTGGAGGCGGAACTGGAATCCAGCGACCTGCGCGAGTACACCCAGGTCATCATCCAGGAGACGAATCGCCTGCAAGGCCTGCTGGACCGCCTGCTGGCCCCGGCCAAGCGCCCCGTGGTGCAGGCGGTGAACGTGCACGAGGTGCTGGAGCGGGTACGCAGCCTGTTGCTGGCGGAATTCCCCCGTCTCGAGATCGAACGCAACTACGACATCAGCCTGCCCGAACTGGAAGGCGACCCGGAACAACTGATCCAGGCCGTGCTCAACATCGCCCGCAACGCCGCCCAGGCCTTGGAAGGCGAAGGACGCATCATCCTCAAGACCCGGGTGGCGCGTCAGGTCACCCTGGCCATGAAGCGCTGGAAACAGGCCATACGCGTGGACGTCTTCGACAACGGCCCCGGCATTTCCGAAGAGATGCTTGGTCAGGTGTTCTTTCCCCTGGTCTCCGGTCGCGAGGGCGGCTCCGGCCTGGGGCTGACCCTGGCACAAAGCCTGGTGCAACGTCACGAAGGGGCGATCCATGTGGAAAGCCGGCCCGGACGCACCTGTTTCTCCATCTACTTACCTATTCGATAGGGCCACACCATGAAGCCTGTCTGGATCATCGACGACGACCGTTCCATCCGCTGGGTGTTTGAAAAAGCCCTGGCGCGGGAAAACCTCCCCCATCGCATCTTCGACAGCGCCGAGGCCGCCCTGCGCGCCCTGGACCGGGAGGTGCCCGGCGCGGTGCTCTCGGACATCCGCATGTCCGGCATGAGCGGCCTGGAATTCATGGAACACGTGAAGGCCGAGCACCCGCGCCTGCCCATCATCATCATGACCGCCTACTCCGACCTGGATTCGGCGGTGTCTTCGTTCCAGGGCGGCGCCTTCGAATATCTGCCCAAACCCTTCGACGTCAACCACGCCCTGGAGTTGATCCACCGCGCCCTGGACGAGGGCGGCCGGGTGGACGAGGTCACCGGCATGGAGGCGGGCCCCCTGGGCGAGACCATGCTGGGCCAGGCCCCCGCCATGCAGGACGTGTTCCGCGCCATCGGCCGCCTGGCCCAATCCCA
>JBGSHR010000499.1:0-1749 GCA_041752155.1 Thiobacillaceae bacterium
CTTGGCCAGGGCGGTGGCCTCCAGCACCGGGGCGGCGGGGTCGATCATGGCGTGTCCCGGCAGGGATCGGCGCCCGCTGGCGGGGCCGGCTGATCCAGGGGAATGGTCACGTTGGCGGGCATGCCCTGGCGCAGTTCGTTCTGGCCCTGGCACACGAACACCCGGGCCTGATACACCAGGCTGGAGCGCACCTCCGTGGTCTCCACCGACTTGGGGGTGAACTCGGCGCTGGGCGAGACATAGCCGACCCAGGCCCGGTAGTGCTTGTCCGGATGGCTGTCGGTGCTGACCTGGGCGCGGGCCCCCACCGGCACCCGGCCGAGATGGGTCTCCGGCAACCAGGCCCGCACCCAGACCGGGTCCACCAGGGCCAGGGTGAACACCGGCTTGGCGGGCGAGGCCATGTCCCCCGGCTCCAGGATGCGGTTCTCGATGATGCCGTCGGAGGGGGCATGCAGTTCGCCCTCCTGGAGATCCCGCTGGATCACCGTCAGCGCCGCCTCGCTGGCCGCCAGGTTGGCCCGGGCCGCCGCCACGTCCTCCTGGCGCGGACCCAGTTCCACCAGGTGCAAGGACTCCTCGGCTGATTTCAACTGGGCCCGGGCCTTGTCCAGGGCGAAGCGGGCACTGTCCGCCTGCTGCCGGGACACGAAATTCTGGGCCACCAGATCCAGTTGGCGCTGGTGCACGGCCTGGGCATCCGCCACCGCCACCCGGGTGGCATCCCGCTGGGCCCGGGCCAGGGCGATCTCCTCGGGACGGGAACCGGCCTGGTAGCGGGCGGCGATCTGCTGCTGGACCGCCACCTGGGCCCGGGCCTGAGTCTGGGTGCGGCTCAGGCGTTCCGTGTCCAGAACCGCCAGGAGCTGACCCTGCTTCACCCGGTCTCCCTCCCGCGCCAGCACCTGGGCGATGCGCCCGTTGGCGTTGAAGGCCAGTTCCACCTGGCGGATGTCCACGTTGCCGTGCAGGGTCAGCTCGGTCTCGATCGGGGCGTCCCGGTGCCGGGACCACCAGACCCCGGCAGCCACCGCCACAAGCACGGGGATGACGAGCAGGATTTTCGGGTTCATGTCATGTCCTTGAAGGCGACCAAGCCATGGGACAGCATAGCCAGATGGCGGGAATCATTGGATGCTATTTTGACCCGGCGATCCAGTCGGGCCAGCGCCGGGCAAAACCCTGCCGCCGGTCGGCTTTTATCGGGCCCGGGTAAACGGTGTATCCTTGCCGGCCAAACACTTATCGCCCAAACACTTATCGCTAGGGGTCCCGGCCAATGACTTACGTTGGGCCGGGTGAGAAACACCCTTGGAACCTGATCCGGGCCATACCGGCGTAGGGAAGCGACGCAGCCATGCATCCGCTCCCTACGTTTTTTAGAGAGTAGGAATCGCCATGAATGCCAACCCGCAATTTCTCGCCGCCACCGCCCAGGTGGACGAAGCCGCCATCCAGCCCCTGCCCAACTCGCGCAAGGTCTACGTGGAAGGCAGCCGGCCCGACATCCAGGTGCCCATGCGCGAGGTCAGCCAGGCCGACACGCCGACCCAGTTCGGCGGCGAAAAGAACCCCCCCGTCTTCGTCTACGACTGCTCCGGCCCCTATAGCGACCCGGCGGCCAAGATCGACATCCGCGCCGGGCTCACGCCTCTGCGCACCCGCTGGATCGAGGAGCGGGGCGACAGCGAAGTGCTGCCCGGCCTGTCTTCCGACTACGGCCGCAGCCGCGCCGACATGGCCGACCTG
>JBGSHR010000500.1:0-2687 GCA_041752155.1 Thiobacillaceae bacterium
GGGGCGGCGAGATCCGCCCCCGGCAATACTCAAACAGCCGACACTCGGCCCGCGTTCCGCCCACACGAACGGCGGCGCGCCGTCATCCCCAGCAGACCCAGACCGGCCAGGAGCATGGCGTAGGTTTCCGGCTCGGGCACCGGGGCGACATCGAACGAAATCCGATACACCGCCGTGTCGGCCGCCAACTGGCTGTCGAAGACATAGCCCCGGGCCGTCGTCAGCCCGTTATAGCCATTGAACTCGCCGAAATTCAACGCCACCACGGAGTTCTGATCGGCGCGCTCGGCGGCGTTCCCCACCGTCACGAAGGCCGCCGTCAAGGGGTTGTAAACCTCGCTGCCGGCATCCCAGATATCGCGGCTCTTCAAGGTGATGCTGCTGATGAGCAGGTTGCCGCCGGCGTCGAGCAGGCGATATTGCAGCGGATCGTCGTTGCCGATGAAGAAGTCGTTGCTGGGGACCACCATGGCGGCGAAGGAGAAATACGGGTTGAGGTCGCTATCCACCATGAAGCTTGCGGACGAGGTCTCGCCGCCGATGATGCCGGCGGGCGGCACCGAGCCCAGCGTCGCGCCGGGGTCGGCGGCCTGGAAGGCGGGATTCCACAGGGCATCGCTGCCGCTTTCCGCCAGGGTCATGATCTCGGCGCCGGCGGCCTGACCGATGTTGAAGGCATCGAACACACCGCTGTGGAAGCCCAGGCGCAACGGCGCGATGGCCACGCTGTTGCCGGGCGAGAGGTTTTCGACGGTGACCTGGACCTGAACCTGAGCGGCCTGGGCGGCGGGGGCCAGGCCGGCGAGCAGGGTGGCCGAAAGGGCCAGCTTGAGGGATGTGGGAATGGGAAACATGGGACACCTCCGGTATGGGGTTGGGGTTGAGCCCGCCGATGACGGGCGCCCCATTCTTCCCAGGAGCGGCGTGGAGAGTCCTCTCGAAACGGAAAAGGATGTGTAAATAAAAAGTGACTTCCAGGGGGGATGAAACGGCTACCGTCCCGGGCTCGGCAACGGCGATCGGCGCGGCCGGACGGCGCGCGCTTCAGATGTCCAGATTCGGGTCCCGGGCCACGGCGGCCCGTTGCCGCTCCACCTGGCGGATCATGGCATCCGCCGTGAAGCGCAGGGAGGACAGGTTCAGCTGGCTGGTATAGCGTTGCGCCTGGAGGCTGTCGGCGGCGGTCTTCCAGGTGTAGACGCGGTTCTCGAAAGACTCGTCCTTGCGGTTGCGCACCGTCTCGCTGCGTAGGCCGGGACTCCCGTATTTGCCGCTCAGTGCCGCCACCGCCTGGTTGAAATGCTTTTCCTCGAAATACAGGCTCAGGCTGGTCAGGGCGCCGTCGGCATAGAACAGGAACAGGGAGGAGACCGGGGCGCCCAGGATGGTCTCCTTCTCCCGGGGGCGCAGGCCGCACACGGTATCGGCGCCCGGCGCCCGACTGGTGCGACATTCGTACTTGGGACTGGTGGCGACGGCGACGATGCTGGAGCCCAGCGCGATGCCCTTGAAGCCGTAGCGCCCCTCCCCGGCCTGGGCCTGGCCGGCCGCCAGGATCAGGAGGGCGGCGACGGCCTTGGGAAGACCGGCAATCAATCCATTTCCTCGATCCAGGCCATCTGGATGGCCTCCAGGATCTTTTCTCCGGAACGGTTGGGATCATCGGCAAAGCCCGGCAGGGCCATGACCCAGCCATGCAGGTCGGTGAAGCGCACGTAGCGCGGGTCCACGTCGGGGTGGTGCTCGGCCAGGGCGATGGCGATATCCAGGGTGTCGGTCCACTTCATCTCAATGCCCTCCTTCCTTGACCATGTTGATGGTGTACTTCGGGATCTCGATCACCAAGTCATCATCGCCCATCAACGCTTGGCAGGACAGCCTGGAAGTCGGCTCCAGACCCCAGGCCTTGTCCAGCAGGTCGTCCTCCGTCTCGCTGGCTTCCGCCAGGGTATCGAAACCTTCCCGCACCACCACATGGCAGGTGGTGCAGGCGCAGGACTTTTCGCAGGAATGCTCGATCTCGATGCCGTTGTCCAGCAGGGCATCGCAGATGGAAACGCCTTTCTCGGCGTCGATGACGGCGCCCTCGGGACAGAGTTCCACGTGGGGCAGGACGATCAACTGGGGCATGCGGCTTTCTCTTTATGGCTGGGCAGGACGGCGCGCACGCCGTCCCAGAACTCGATGCGGGCCTCCACCGCCTGGATGGCGGCTTCTCGCGCTTCACCCAGCTTCACCGGGTCGTCGCCGCACAGGCCTTCCAGCAGGCGCAACGACATGGGAGCGTGGAAATCCTCGTCGAGATGGATGTGGCGTTTCAGATAGTAATGGAAGGTGGGAGCCTGGGCCTCGGTCACCGCCATGCGCGCCAGGAGGGCGCGGAACATGGCCGGGATGATGTGCTCCCGGCCCAGGGCCAGGGCAGCGGCCACGACATGAGGCTTGCCGCTGTCGATGAAGGCGAAGGTGACCCGGTTGAAGCGGGCGGCGGGCGCGGGCGCCAGACCGGAGGCCAGTGCCGCCTCGATGCCCTGGCGCGCGGCAATCTGGACGAAGCGGGCCGGGATCTCTGCATCGGCGCCGATCTCGCCCATGGCACCCAGGTAGAGCTGGAAGTGGCTGGCGAACTCGCCGGGACGGCCGGGACCGGCCTCGTCGGTTTCCTCTTCCAGCACCAGCTCGTTGAT
>JBGSHR010000501.1:0-1961 GCA_041752155.1 Thiobacillaceae bacterium
GACCGAGTGGGTCTCGATGATCTGGCCGTTGGCATCCTGCATGAGATAGGAACGGAAGCCATGCAGCACACCAGGCGTACCCGCCGATAGAGGCGCCGCATGCTGGCCGCTGGCGACGCCGTGGCCGCCCGCCTCCACGCCGATCAGGCGCACGCCGTCCACGGCGATATAGGGATGGAAGATGCCGATGGCGTTGGAGCCGCCGCCGACGCAGGCGATCACCGCGTCGGGCTGGCGTCCCAGCATCTCGCCCATCTGCACCTTGCACTCCTCGCCGATCACGCACTGGAAGTCGCGCACCAGCATGGGGTAAGGATGGGGGCCGGCGGCGGTGCCGAGGATGTAGAAGGTGGATTCCACGTTGGTGACCCAGTCGCGCATGGCCTCGTTCAAGGCATCTTTCAGCGTCTTGGAGCCGGATTCCACCGCCACCACCTTGGCGCCCAGCAGCTTCATGCGGAACACGTTTGGGGACTGGCGCTTGACGTCCTCGGCGCCCATGTACACCACGCATTCCATGCCGTAGCGCGCCGCCACCGTGGCGGAAGCGACCCCATGTTGCCCGGCGCCGGTCTCGGCGATCACCCGCTTCTTGCCCATGCGCCGGGCCAGCAGGGCCTGGCCGATGGTGTTGTTGATCTTGTGGGCGCCGGTGTGGTTCAGGTCTTCCCGCTTGAGGTAGATCTGGGCCCCGCCCAGGATCTCGGACCAGCGCTTGGCGTGGTAGATGGGGCTGGGCCTGCCCACGTAGTGGCGCAGCTCATGGTGGAATTCCGCCAGGAAATCCGGGTCCTGGCGCGCCGCCTCGTATTCCAGGCGCAGTTCCTCCAGGGCGGCCATGAGGGTCTCGGCGACGAACACGCCGCCGTAGGGCCCGAAGTGCCCGTGGGCATCGGGCAGGTCATACATTTGCATTGCGTACCTCGTTCATGAAGGCGGCGATCTTGCCGGCGTCTTTCCGGCCGGGGGCGGCTTCCACGCCGCTGGAGACGTCCACCGCCCAGGGCCGGGTCTGACGCACCGCCTCAGCCACATTATCGGCGTTGAGCCCCCCCGCCAGGATCAGCGGTTTGGGCAAGTCGGCCGGGATCAGGTTCCAATCGAAACGCTCGCCGGTACCGCCATGGGCATGGGAGGAATAGGCATCCAGCAGCAGACCGCGAGCGTCGGCGTAATCAGCCGCGTATTGTAACAAATCGACCCCCGGCCTTACCCGCGCCGCCTTGAGGTAAGGCACACCAAAGCTACGGCAGAAACCCGCGGGCTCCTCGCCGTGGAATTGCAGCAGGTCCGGACGCACCTCGCGCAAGACCGCCTCCACCCGGGACGCTTCCGGATTGACGAACAAGGCCACCGTGCTGACGAAAGGCGGCAAGGCGGCGACGATGCCAGCTGCCTGGGCCAGTTCCAGGCGACGCGGACTCTTGTCGGCAAACACCAGGCCGATGGCATCCGCCCCGGCCCGGGCCGCGGCCAGGGCATCGTCGATACTGGTGATGCCGCAGATCTTGATGCGTGTCATAAGGAAAAGAGCGGGATGCGCGGGGAAGGTGTCGGCAATTGCCAGACCGCATCGTACTGCACCCCGGCCAGGTACAAACCATCGGCGGAAAAAGTGGCGGCGGCCAGGGTGCGATCCCGGCCAGCCAGTACCTGCCGCACCCAGATCGGCGGCCGGCGCCCCAGGCCGACCCAAACCAGGGCGCCCACCATATTGCGCACCTGATGATGCAGAAAGGCGTTGCCGCGGAACTCGAACAGGATATAGCTCCCGTGCCGCGTCACCGTGGCCCGGCGCAGCTCACGCACCGGCGATTTGGCCTGGCATTCGGCGGCCCGGAAGGCGGAGAAATCATGCACGCCGAGCAAGTGTCCCGCCGCCTCCGCCATGACCGCCACGTCCAGGTCGCCGTGCACCCAGCCGGCCCGGCCGGCCAGGAGCGCCGGGCGCACCGGGTCGT
>JBGSHR010000502.1:0-2899 GCA_041752155.1 Thiobacillaceae bacterium
CCACGTCCTGGCCCATGCCCTGGACCTGGGTGGAGACGCCGACAACCAGGTCCCGCCCCTGGACCCCGGCGCCTGGCAACGGCTGGGCCTGGACGCGCCGGCCTTGAAGGCCTTGTTGGCCGAGGTGGAACAGGAACATGAAAGCTATTGCGCGTTGCTGGCCGCCTGAGCCGGCCGAGGAGAAGGCACGATGACGGGTTCACAAGCCGGACCGAAGATCCCCCGCGGCCTGCTGCTGGGTTTTCTGCTGGTGATCGGACTGCTGCTGGCCCTGGCGGGTATCGGCATCGCCTACCTCAACGCCATGAACAACACCATCACCCGGATCGTCGAGGAGGACAACGAAAGGGCGCACCTGACCGCCGAGATGTACATCGCGGCGCGGGAGCGGGCGCTGCAACTACACGCCATCCTGCAACAAGGCGATCCCTTCGCCCGGGATGAATTGGTGCCCGAGTTCTACCGGCTGGCGGGACAATTCCGCGAGGCGCGCCAGCGACTGCTGGCCATGCGCCTGACGCCGGGCGACCAGGCATTGCTGGAACAGCAGGGCAAGCTGACCGCCCAGGGGTCGGCCCTGCAGGATGAGGTGCTCGGCCTGGCACTGGCCGACCGAAGGGAAGACGCGGAACGCCTGCTGCTCAGCCAGGCCATTCCGCTCCAGGATCAGGTCACCCTCCAGTTGCGCCGTTTACTCGACCACCAGGTCGAGAGTGCCCACAACGCCGCCCGGGAAGCGCAAGCCCAATACCGGCTGGCCCTGGGCCTGATGCTGGGCAGCGCCAGTGTCGCCGTGCTGCTGGCCGCGGCCATCGCCTTCGTCGTCATCACCCAGCAGACGCGCCTGCTGGCCATGCTCCGGGAAAGCGAGCGGGAGGCCCGCATCCTGCTGGAGAACATCCCGGTGCCGGTCTGGTTCAAGGACCCGGAGGCGCACATCGCCTGGGCGAACGTCCCGTTTGCGCGCATCGCCGGACGGGCGCTGGCGGACATCGCCGGCAAGCAGGAAAGCGACCTTTGGGGCCGGGTCGAAGGCCTCAAGAGCGGCCTCGAAGACCAGCAGGCCATGGCGGCGGGCAACACCATGGCCCGGAGCCGGACCCTGCCGTCCGCCGACGGCGAGTTGAGCCTGGTCATCTCCCGCACCCCCATCGCCAACGCGAACGGTGGCTGGAAGGGCATTCTGTGCGTGGCCAACGACCTGACCGAGATGGAGCGGATGACCAATCTGCTGGTCGCCGCCAACCTGGAACTGCAAGCCCAGAAGACCGCCCTGGACGAACACGCCATCGTCAGCATCACGGATACCCAGGGCGTGATCACCTACGTCAACGACAAGTTCTGCACCATCAGCCAGTACCCCCGCGAGACCCTGGTCGGCCAGAATCACAACATCATCAATTCCGGCTTCCACCCGGACGGGTTCTTCGCCGACATGTGGCGCACCATCAGCGCCGGCCGGGTCTGGCATGGCGAGGTCTGCAACCGCAACCGGGACGGCGGCCTCTACTGGGTGGATTCCACCATCGTTCCCTTCCTGGACGCCGCGGAGGTGCCCTACCAGTACGTCGCCATCCGCACCGACATCACGGCGCGGAAAAGCCTGGAGGCCTCCCTCCAGGACAGCAACGTGGAGCTGCAATGGCACGTGGAGGAACGCACCCAGGCCCTGTCCCAGGCCTTGCAGCAACTGGAGGCGGACATCGACGAACGCAAGCGTTCCCAGGACCAGCTGAAACAGCAGTACCTACAGCTGGAAGCCCTGCACCGGCAGCTCCAGGACGCCCAGGGCCAGCTGCTCCAGTCGGAGAAGCTGGCCTCCATCGGCCAGCTCGCCGCCGGCGTGGCCCACGAGATCAACAACCCCATCGGCTACGTCCATTCCAATCTGGGCACCCTGGAAAACTACATCCGCGATTTGTTCAAGATCATCGCCGCCTACGAAAGCGCGGAAGTGATCGCGGGCGCCGACCCCACCCTGTGCGCCGAAGTGGCGGCGATCAAGAAGCAGCTGGACCTGGCCTACCTCAAGGAGGACATCCCGGTGCTGATGGGCGAGTCCAAGGAAGGCATCACCCGGGTGCGCAAGATCGTCCAGGACCTGAAGGATTTCTCGCGTCTGGACAGCTCGCCGGACTGGCAGACGGCCGATCTCCAGCAGGGCCTGGACAGCACCCTCAACATCGTTCAGAACGAAATCAAGTACCGCGCCGACGTGGTCAAGGAATATGGCGACATCCCCGAGATCGAATGCCTGCCGTCCCAGTTGAACCAAGTGTTCATGAACCTGCTGGTCAACGCCGCCCATGCCATCGAGGGCCCACGCGGCACCATCACCCTGCGCACCGGCCGGCGCGGCGACGACGAGGTCTGGGTGGAGGTGGCGGACACCGGCCATGGCATCCCCGAGGACAAGCGCGACCGCATCTTCGACCCCTTCTTCACCACCAAGGCCGTCGGCAAGGGCACCGGCCTGGGCCTGTCGCTGGCCTACGGCATCGTCCAGAAGCACCACGGCCGCTTCGAACTGGAAAGCGAGGTCGGCAAGGGCACCACCTTCCGCGTCATCCTGCCCATCGTCCACACCCCCGAGGGCGTTGCAGCCGGCGTCGCGCCAGCCACGTCCCATTCCACCTGAGCAAAAGGAACACCCCATGCAAACCGAACAACTGCAATGGAGTCCGGGCGCCGGCTGGCAAGCCGATGTCGCGTCCCTGGCGGACGCCCAACTGGTGCTGATCTTTGGCGGCACGGACCAGCTGGATGGGACCCGCTTCGCCGAGTTGAGGTCCCGCTATCCCCACGCCATCCTGTTCGGCTGTTCCTCGGCGGGGGAAATACTCGACGTGAACGTCAGCGACGACACCGTGACGGCCACGGCGATCCGGTTTGCCGGCAC
>JBGSHR010000503.1:0-6260 GCA_041752155.1 Thiobacillaceae bacterium
GGCGAAGGAGATACGGATACGCCATCGCCCGCTGCCGCCTCCCGCCTGTCTGGTGGCCGGGCCGGGCATGGGCACGTCCGGCGGCGCCAGGCAATGGCTGGAGCAGGCGCTGGGGGTGGAACATGCCCTGCTGCTGGACGCGGATGCGCTCAACCTGATCTCAGAAGATGCCGGACTCCGCGAAAGCGTGCAGCGACGACGTGGGCCGACCCTGCTCACCCCCCACCCGGGAGAAGCCGCCCGCTTGCTGGGCGTGGCAACAGCGGCGGTGCAGAAAGACCGGGAGGGCGCAGTCAAACGCCTGGCGGACCTTTATGCCGCCACCGTCATCCTCAAGGGCATGGGCACGCTGATCCACCAGGCCGGCGGCAAGGTCTGGCACAACATCACCGGCAATCCCGGCATGGCCGCCCCCGGCATGGGGGACGTGCTGGCCGGCATCATCGCCGCCCTGGTGGCTCAGGGCCTGGACAGCGAACAGGCCGCCGTCACCGGTGTCTGGGTGCATGGCACAGCGGGCGACCATGCGGCGGAGGCAGGACGTGGACCGGTGGGGCTGACCGCCTCGGAAGTGGCCATCAATGCCCGCGTCGTCTTGAACAGCGTGGAATTCAACGCCAATAATGGGGTAGTTTGACCAGGGTCTGCCATTGCCGGCCGGCATCCTCGCCGTGGGCCTGGGTGCTTAGCGTCAGCAGACCGACCATGCGGCCACAGTCGAAGGCCAGGGCGGACTGCTTCAGGCCCAAGCCGCGCAACAGGTTGGCGGCGACCACCACGTCGTTGGCCAGGCCGAGATCGTCCTGCAGGGTCGCAAGACCGGCGATGAATTTCTTGCCCCGTTTGCCGTAGAGGGCCTCGAAGGCATCGGCGGCATAGCGCAGGCGCTTGGCGGCGATGCGCATCTCGTGGCGCCCCCCCGGTCCCAACTTGTCCATCTTCCGGGCCTGCTTGCGCAAATCATCCCAACGCTCGCCCAGCACATGGGCCGACCAGTCCCTGGCAAGCACCTCGGTTTCGGACGACGCCAGCAGGTCCTGCCCGATTTCCAGGATCAAGCGGGTAAAGGCGGGGGAAGCGACGGCATCCTGGGCGGTCTTGCGCGCCTTGGCGGCGGCACGCTGGATCTGGCCGAGCAAGGCCTCGCCGATGGGATCGTCGACGAAGCCGGCCAGGACCCTGGGCAGGGTCTCGTCTAGGAAAACATCCCAGTCCCGCGCCGGATTCAAGCTGTGCATCAGGTCGCGCAACACGACGTCCCACTCGGGCCGCGTCCAGCCCAGATTCTTGCGCAGCCCCGCCGCCGCGCGCAGGCGCCGCAGGCCCACCCGAAGCTGATGCAGGTATTCGATATTTTCCGGTTGCGACAGGAAACCGGGCACATTGGCACCCACCTGGACCAGGGCGGCATGGACGATGGCGCACCAGGCCTGGCCGGCGGGCATCCCGGCATCCAGTTCCGGTCGAATGGCCTTGACCGGCGTTGGCTGATAGGCGCCCGCCATGGCATAGCCCCTAGCCGCCTTGCTGCGCGGTTCCACCTTGAGGGGAGCGGCGCCGAGCAAGTCCAGGGCGAGATCGAACAGCGCCATGGAGGCCCCGGATTTCAGTTCTATCTCGAGTTCACTGAGGGGCTGGGAGGCGTCCCCGGCATAGATCGCGCCCGCGTCCAGAGCGACCTCCATGGCGCTCCCCCGCGCTTGGATCAACCACGTCAGGCGTTTGAATTCGGTGACGAACAGCGGCGCGATCAGGCTCAGGTCGATGTCCTGGAACAGGGCCAGGGCCTCGGCCGGCAGCACGGAAAAGTCCGGCGTATTGCCCGCCACCCGCACCTCCCACTCGGGCCGGCTGGTCAGGGCACCCACCGCCTCGGCCTCCGCCTTCACGGTCTGCACCCAGTGATAGCCCACGCGCCGCAGCCGATAGGCGATACCCCGCCGCATCAAGGCGAAATCCGGCGTGTCGTAATAGACGCTGTGCAAATGGTGCGATACGGGCTTGACGCCGGCCAGGAGCGGATGCCGCTTCAACCGTTGCAAGTGCCTGGAATCCAATGCCAGCTTGAGCTCGATTTCCATAGTCCTAAGCGAATTGGGGTACGAAGATAGAAGGCTGCCGGACTTTGAGGGTAGCATTTGCTGTTATTTAGCGTGTTACAAGCCCAATTCATGAGCAATCTGCCGCCCCCAGAACACCTGATCAACCGCGAACTCGGCCTGCTGGAATTCAACCGCCGAGTACTGGCTCAGGCCGAGGATGCCACCACGCCCCTGCTGGAACGCCTGCGCTTCCTGTGCATCTTCTCCAGCAACATGGACGAGTTCTTCGAGATCCGCGTCTCCGGCCTCAAGGAACAGATTCGCCTCAATCCCCATCTGGTTGGCTCCGACGGCCTGAGCGTGCGCCAGGTGTTCAAGGAAGTCGCGCGCACCGCCCATGATCTGGTGGCGCGGCAATACGAATTGCTGAACAAGGAAGTGCTGCCGGCCATGGCCGTGCAAGACATCCGCTTCCTGCGCCGCACCCACTGGAACCCGACCCAGGCCGCCTGGATCAGGGACTTCTTCTTCAACGACCTGATGCCGGTGCTCACCCCCATCGGCCTGGATCCGTCCCACCCCTTCCCCAACGTGCTCAACAAGAGCCTGAACTTCGCCGTGGAGCTATCCGGCAAGGATGCCTTCGGCCGCAACTCCGGGCGCGCGGTGGTGCAGGCGCCCCGCTCCCTGCCCCGGGTCATCCAGCTCCCCGCCGATATCGCCGGCTGCGAATACGGCTTCGTGTTCCTTTCCTCCATCCTGCACGCCCACGTAGGGGAACTGTTCTCCGGCATGGAGGTGCTGGGCTGCTACCAGTTCCGCGCCACGCGCAATTCCGACCTGTTCGTGGACGAGGAGGAAAACAAGAACCTGCGCGAACAGCTCCAGGGTGAATTGCCCCACCGTCACTACGGCAACGCCGTGCGCCTGGAAGTGGCGGACAACTGCTCGGAGGAGATGTCCCAGTACCTGCTCAAGCAATTCGACCTGGGCAATGAAGACCTGTACCAGGTGAACGGCCCGGTCAATCTGGTGCGCCTCATGGCCGTGCCGGACCGGGTGGATCGGCCCGACCTCAAATTCGGCCCGGTGGTCCCTGGGTTGCCGTCCAGCCTGGTCAAGCAAGAGGACATATTCAAGGTCATCTCCCAAAGAGACATCCTGCTGCACCACCCGTTCCAGTCGTTCCAGCCGGTGATCGACTTCGTGCGCCAGGCGGCGGAAGACCCCGACGTGCTGGCCATCAAGCAAACCGTGTACCGCACCGGCACCGACTCGGAATTGATGCGCCACCTCATCGCCGCGGCCCAGCGCGGCAAGGAGGTCACCGCCGTGGTGGAACTGCTGGCGCGCTTCGACGAGGAGGCCAACATCAACTGGGCGGAAAAACTGGAAAAGGCGGGGGCCCACGTGGTCTACGGCGTCGTCGGCTACAAGACCCACGCCAAGCTGGCCCTGGTGGTGCGCCGGGAAAACGGCAAGCTCAAGCGCTACGCCCATCTCGGCACCGGCAACTACCACCCGCGCACCGCCCGCATGTACACCGACTTCGGCCTGCTGACCTGCCAGCAGGACCTGTGCCAGGACGTGAACGACGTGTTCATGCAGCTCACCGGCCTGGGCAAGGCCCACGAGCACACCCTGCTGCTGCAGGCCCCCTTCACCATGCATGCGCGCATCATGCAGGCCATCCGCGGCGAGACCGAGCGGGCCCGCAAGGGCGAAAAGGCCCTCATCGTCGCCAAGATGAATTCCCTGCTGGAGCCCAAGGTCATCGCCGCCCTGTACGAGGCCTCCCAGGCCGGCGTGCAGGTGGACCTGATCGTGCGCGGGGTGTGCGCCCTGCGCCCGGGCATCCCCGGCGTGTCCGAGAACATCCGGGTGCGCTCCATCATCGGCCGCTTCCTGGAGCACCACCGGATCTTCTATTTCTGGAATGCCGGCAAGGAAGATATCTGGCTGGCCAGCGCGGACTGGATGGACCGCAATTTCTTCCGCCGCATCGAAACCGGTTTTCCCATGCTGGACCCGAAACTCAAGCGCCGGGTCATCAACGAAGGGCTCAAACCCTATCTCAAGGACAACGTGCGCTGCTGGGAGATGCAGCCGGACGGCTCTTACAAGCGCCGGGCTCGACGTGGCCGGGCCTTCGACGCCCAGGAATTCCTGCTCAGCCTGCTGGCCCTGAAATCCTGACCGGGGCGGTTTACGACTGAAGCGGCATCACTCCGCCTGCACGCGGGTCAGCTGCACCAGGGGTGCCACCGCGGACCAATCCTGCAATTCCTCATCCAGCACGGCCTGGGTCAAGGGATTGCTCTTCAACCAGGCGCCTGGCAGGCACAGGACACAGGCGCCATCCTGGTATTCCAGACGCATATTGCCGATGGCCGCATTGCTGCGGCTGGTGTTGAACAGCACCGCCAGGCGCAAACATAGGATCAGGGGCCAGTTGGGGTCGTCGTGGGCCAGGGAGAGCTTGTCCATGCCGCCCCGACTGGCCCGCACCAAGGCGGCCAGGCGCGTCTGGTCGCGCCGGGAGAAACCCGGCATGTCGGCATTTTCCAGGATGTAGGCGCCATGCTTGTGCAGGCCGGAATGGGCGATGGAGATGCCGATTTCGTGCAGACGCGCGGCCCAGGACAGGAAACGCAGCGCATCCTCGTTGCCGCAACCGGCGAGGGTCTGGCACAGGGCCAGGGCCAGCTTCTCCACCCGCGCGGCCTGCCGCGTATCCACATGGTAGCGACGCTGGAACTGGGCCACGGTGACGTCGCGCATGTCGTGGTCGTGCACCCGCCCCAGCAGATCCTGGAGGATGCCTTCGCGCATGGCCCCCTGGGCCGCGGTCATGGTCTCGATACCCAGTTCCTGGAACAGGGCCAGCATCACCGCCAGACCGCCGGCGATGACCGGGCGGCGGTCTGACTTGAGGCCGGCGACATCCAGCTGGCTGACGTTGCCCGCCTTGATCAGGCGTTCGCGCAGCCACTTGAGCCCGTCCAGGGTGATGGCGCCGTCGGAAAAACCGTTCAAGCGACAGATTTCACCCAGGGCCTTGGCGGTGCCGGAGGAACCCACCGCCTCTTCCCAGGCGCCGGCGCGGAACTGGGCGGCCACCACTTGGGTTTCCACCCGGGCCGCGGTCTCGGCCTCCTTCATGGCCAGCTTGTCCACCACCCCCTTGGGGAAAAACTGCTTGGAGAACACCACGCAGCCCATGCGCAGGCTTTCCCTGTCCTTGGGCTCGTAGCCGTGGCCGATGATGCATTCGGTGGAACCGCCGCCGATGTCCACCACCAGGCGCGGCGCCTGGGTCAGGGGCAAGCTGTGGGACACACCGAGATAGATCAGGCGGGCTTCTTCCCGGCCGGCGACGATCTCGATCTCGAAACCCAGGGCGGCCCGGGCCTTGTCCAGGAATTCCGGGGCATTCTTGGCCACCCGCAAAGCCGAGGTTCCCACCGCGCGCACCGCCCCCGCCGGCATGCCTTGCAGGCGCTCGCCGAAACGGGAAAGACAGGTGAGGGCACGCTTCTGGGATACGGCGTCGAGATGCTTGCTGGCGGTCAGGCCCGCCGCCAGGCGCACCGGCTCTTTGATGGCATCCAGGTAGAACAGCTGTTCGCCTTCCACCCGGCCGACCTGCAAATGAAAGGAATTGGAGCCGAGATCGATGGCGGCGAGGGTTTCGTATTCCTGCATGGGGAGGACTGAAGAAAAGGGAGGAGTCTAGCGGATGCCAATGTGTGAATTATGACATCTGAAACAGACTCCTCCCGGCACTCGCCCCGCAATCCCGGGGCGAGCGACACCCAGGTCAGGCTACCCGGAAGCGTGAGGCCAGGCTGCTCAACTCCTGGGCCAAGCCCTCGAGACGATGGGCAGAAGCCGCCGTCTGGGCCACCGCCGCACTGTTCTCCTCGGAACCCTGGGCGATACGCTCCACCTTCTGGGCGATATCCCGGGCCGCCACAGCCTGTTCCTTGAGGGCGAGATTGATGTCGTCCACCGCCTGGGTGGCCCGTTCCGCGCTATCGCGAATGCCGGTGACCGAATCGCCGGCCTGATGCGCCAGACCGACGCCATCACCGACCCGTTTAACGCCCGCTTCCATCTCGTGTACCGCGCGCTGGGTGCCTTGCTGGATCTTGTCGATCATGGAGCCGATCTCCTGGGTGGATTTCCCGGTGCGCTCGGCCAGCTTGCGCACCTCGT
>JBGSHR010000504.1:0-1728 GCA_041752155.1 Thiobacillaceae bacterium
CAGCCCGGCGGGCGAGGGCGAACAGCGCGCCCTGCTGCGCTACGCCGGTTCCGATACCACCCTCCCCGTTCCCCTGGCAGACCCGGCCACCATGGCCGCCACTTTTCATGCCGAGCATCGCGCCCGCTTCGGCTTCGCCGATACCGCGCGGGAGATCGTCTGCGCCGCCCTGGAGACGGAACGGGTTTCCGGCGGCGGCGAGCCTGCTCCCCTCGGGCCCTTGCCCGCCACTCCGGCACAACCCCATGGCCATAGAACGGTGTTCCTGGCAGGGCGTTGGCACGAGGTGCCCCTGTATCGGCGCGAGGAGCTGGCGTCCGGACAGAACGTGGCCGGCCCCGCCCTCATCGTCGAAGCCGGCTCCACCTGCGTGCTGGAACCCGGCTGGCGTGGCGAGATGACGCCGCGCGGCGATCTGTTGCTCCGCGCCCAGGACGTGGCCCACCGCCGTCCCGATGCCGCCGCTCCGGACCCGGCCTGGCTGACCCTGTTCAACCGCCGCTTCATGAGCATCGCCGAGGACATGGGCCGCGCCCTCCAGAACACCGCCCGCTCGGTGAACATCCGCGAACGCCTGGATTTCTCCTGCGCTCTGTTCGACCGGGACGGCCGGCTCATCGCCAATGCCCCCCACATCCCGGTGCACCTGGGCAGCATGGGGGATGCGGTGGTGGCCATCCGTGCCCGCTTCGCGGCGGACATGGGCGCCGGCGACGTCTACCTGATCAACTCCCCCTATGCCGGCGGCACCCATCTGCCGGACATCACGGTGGTGGCCCCCCTCTTCGACCCGAGCGGGCGGGCGTTGCGCTACTTCACCGCCGCCCGTGCCCACCATGCCGACGTGGGCGGCATCAGCCCCGGCTCCATGCCCGCCGCCAGCCGCCATATCGACGAGGAAGGCTGCCTGTCGGAAGGCCTGCTCATGGTCCGGGGCGGCTGCTTTCTGGAAGCGGAAGTGCGTGCCTGGCTAGGCTCCTCGCCCCAAGCGGCCCGCAACCCGGATCAGAACATCGCCGACCTGCAAGCCCAGGTTGCTGCCTGCGTCCTGGGCAGCCGTCTGCTCGGACAACTGGAACAGGAGGTCGGCGCGGCGGCGGTGCTGGCCTACATGGGTTTCGTCCAGGACAACGCGGAGACGGCGGTACGGCGATTGTTGGGGCGGCTGCGCGGCGGTGCCTTCACCCTGCCCCTGGACGACGGCAGCCACATCCAGGTGCGGGTGGAGATCGACGCCGCCGCCGGCCGGGCCGTGATCGACTTCGCCGGCACCAGCCCGCAGCAGCCGGGCAATCTCAACGCCCCGGCCAGCATCGCCCATTCCGCCGTGCTCTATGTGTTCCGTACCCTGATCGACGCCGACATCCCCCTCAATGCCGGCGTGCTGCGCCCCCTGGAGATCCGCCTGCCGGCGGGCTCCCTGCTCAATCCCCGTTATCCCGCCGCCGTGGTGGCCGGCAACGTGGAGACCTCCCAGAACATCGTCGATGCCCTGTTCGGCGCCCTCGGCCTCCTGGCCGCCAGCCAGGGCACCATGAACAACCTCAGTTTCGGCGATGGCCGGCACCAGTATTACGAGACTGTGTGCGGCGGCGCCGGGGCCGGAGCCGATTTCCCCGGCGCCTCGGCGGTGCATACCCACATGACCAATTCCCGCCTCACCGACCCGGAAGTGCTGGAGCTGTATTTTCCCGTGCGCGTCGAGCGCTTCGCCATCCGCCGCGGCTC
>JBGSHR010000505.1:0-1667 GCA_041752155.1 Thiobacillaceae bacterium
GGGCTTGCCGGTCGCGCCGGTCTCCAGCAGCCAACCCAGGTGGGCGGCGGCGGGCATGTCGCCCGCTTCGGCGGCGCGCTTGAACCAGCTCGCCGCCTCGGTCATGTTTTGAGGGATGCCCTGGCCTTTCTCGAACATCCAGCCCAGGCGAGCCTGGGACGGCACGTGGCCCTGGTTGGCGGCCAGGGCCAGCCAGTTGCCGGCGGTGGGATAGTCCACCTTGATGCCGCCCAGGCCATCCTTGTAGATCAGACCCAGATTGCCCTGAGCCTCGGCATTGCCCGCTTCGGCCGCCTTGGTGAACCACTTCACCGCTTCCGCGTAGTCCTGGGGCACGCCCTGGCCGTAGGCGTGCTTGATGCCCAGGTTGTTCTGGGCCGAGACATCGCCCAGCTCGGCGGCGCGCTTCAGCCAATAGGCGGCGGCGGCCTGGTCCCGGGGCACGCCCTGGCCTTTTTCGTAGAGGGCGGCGAGCTGGGCCTGGGCCGCCGCCAGATTGAGCTCGGCGGCCCCGGTCATGAGCTTGGCCGCTTGCTCCATATCCTGGGTCACACCCACGCCCTTGAGGCGCATCAAGCCCAGGTTGTACAGGCCCACCGGTTCATTCTGCTTGGCGGCGCGCTCGTACCACTTGGCCGCTTCGCTCAAGTCCTTGGCGACTCCCTGACCCTGTTCGAACAGCCAGCCCAGCTTGGCCTGGGCCTCGGCGTCGCCGGCGTTGGCCGCCATCTGGTAGTAACGCAGGGCCATCTGCATGGCCTGGACCGGATCGGGCATCTGGCTGGCGGCGGGCAGGGGGACGGCAAGACCAAGCAGGAGGAGGGACAGGGCACGCAGTTTCATGGCGGTTCCTTCATCAAAGACTAAAGGCTGGGGCGCGCCGGGCGCGACCCGAAGATAGGTGCGTACTTGGCAAGGCTCATGGCTTTGCCTCTTGCAGACGGTAGACCACGGGGATGTCGATCCAGGCGGTCACCGGCTGGCCGTTCTTGCGCGCCGGGGTGAAGCGCCAGCGCGAGAGCTGATATTGGGCATCCCGATCCAGGATGCCGTTGCTGCTGCTCTGCTTAAGCCACATTTTGCCAGGGGTGCCGTCGGGCAGCACCTCCACCCGCACCGTGACATGGCCTTCGACGCTGTAGGCCCAGGCCTGGATGGGGTAGATGAAGTTGGGGTTGTTGTGGGCATAGCCGGGTTTTTCCGCGCTTTTCGTCGCCGATTTCGGTGGACTGTTGTCCGGGAAACTATGGCCGGGCAGAGGGCAGTAGGTGGAGGGGGCCAGGACGTCCAGGGGTTTTTCCGTGCTGTCCGGACGTATGACCTTCACGGCGGCGGGACGCACCGTTTCCAGCTTGACCGGTGCTTCGACGGCGGCGGCGCTGGCGTCAGGCAGGGTCGGGGTGGTAAGGGTCATGCCGATGCCGCGGCCGATGGCCTGGGGAGAGGCCAAGACAACGGTGGCGACCGGGCCCGGGCGTCCCCGCGTGGCAACACCGCCGGCCCGGATCGAGGCGCCCATCGGTTCAGTGGCTTCGGCAGCCGCAATTCCCCCGGCAGGCTTGCCAGTGCGGCCTTTGCCGGTCTGGGTCGGCAAGGTGGCGGTGACGGTGTCCAGGGCTACGGCCAGATTGGGGGCGCTGCCCGGTTCGCCCGGGGCCAGGGCCAGG
>JBGSHR010000506.1:0-7280 GCA_041752155.1 Thiobacillaceae bacterium
GCTCGCCGGCGGTCTGGGGCAGGTCGGGGAAATCGGCGGTGGAAACGGCGGCCTCGACCCGCACGTCTCGGCAGATATCCACCAGCATGCCGGTGGTGACGGTCTTGCCGAAGAACAGGCTGGCGGTGGCGGGGAGCTGATGGGCCTCGTCGAAGATCACGGCATTGCAGGCCGGCAGCAACTCCCCCGCTCCCTCGTCCTTGAGCCAGACATCGGCGAAGAACAGGTGATGGTTGACCACGACGATGTCCGCCTCCAGGGCCCGCTTGCGCGCCTTGAGCACAAAGCAGTCCTTGTGGTGGGGACAGTCGCCCCCCAGGCAGTTGTCCCGGGTGGAGGTGGCCCATATCCAGGCGCTCGAGTCTTCCGGCACCTCGCTGCAGGCCATGCGGTCGCCGGTGTCGGTGACGTTGGTGAAGCGGGCGATGGCGTGGGTGTGCAAGGCCTCGCCCCGGCTCTTGAACCGCCCATCGGCCAGGGCCCGTTCCAGGTGGTAGTGACACACATAGTTGGCGCGCCCCTTGAGCAGGGCCACGGTCACGGGCCGGCCCAGGGCCTCGCGCACGGCGGGGATGTCGCGGTGAAAAAGCTGGTCCTGCAGGGTCTTGGTGCCGGTGGAGAGGATCACCTTGCCGCCGAACAGCATGGCCGGCACCAGGTAGGCCAGGGTCTTGCCGGTACCGGTGCCGGCTTCCGCCACCAGATGTCCACGCCGCTCCAGGGCGGAATAGATGACCTGCGTCATCTCAAGTTGTTGCGGACGCGGTCGATAATGGGAAATAACCTTAGTAAGAGGCCCGGCCTCGGAAAAAATATCGTCCAAATTCATGGGCGGGAGTGTAGCTGAGGACAAAGAAATCGAAGAGAGGAGCTGGTCGTGAGGAAACTCGTCGTATTAGTCTTTGCCCTGTTGTTCCTCGGGCAAACAACCACAGCGCTTGCCGCTCCTGTCGAGCTGACCTTGTGGAACCACCGGGTCGCCCGAGCGGAATTCCGCCCGGGAGATGTCAGCAAACCCGCGGTCATCCTATTGCATGGTTTCCTGCAAACCCATGAGTTCCCGACCATCCACAACCTCACGAACCACCTCGCCAGCGAAGGCTATACGGTGCTGGCGCCCACCCTGTCCCTGGGGGTGACCCATCGCAACCAGGGGATGGCCTGCGAGGCCCTGCATACCCACACCATGCGTGACGATATCCGGGAGATCCAGACCTGGGTGGCATGGCTGAAAAAGAAGAACAACAACGGCTTGGTGCTCATAGGACACAGTTTCGGCAGCGTGCAACTGCTGGCCTATCTTGCCGGCAAGCCCGACCCCCAGGTGCGCAAATACATCGGCATCAGCATCCTGGAGGGGCAACTCAAGCTGGATGAGGCCGCCCGGAACAAGGCCATCCGCGGGATGCGGGAGATGGTCAAGGCCAAGCAGAAAAAGATGCTGCTGTACGCCTTCTCCTACTGCGAGCGCTATCGCTCCTCACCGGAAGGCCTGCTTTCCTATGTGGAATGGACGCCGGAAAAAATACTGGCTTCGATCAAGCATGCCTCGGTGCCCATCGTCTTCATCATGGGCACCCAGGATGACCGTCTCGGTCCCCAATGGATCGAGCAGCTCAAATCAAGCTCGGCAAAGACTCACCTCATCGAAGGGGCGAGCCATTTCATGGACGGGGAATATGAATTCGACCTATTGGATCTCGCCTTGGCTGAACTCAAAGACAGGTAAGAGCCTATGTCACTAGGAATCATGCCCCGCGTTGAGACCAGGATCGGATGGATGCAAGGCGCGTCGCGCGACGAATGGTCATTCCATTCGCAAGCGGCGCAACGCCGCGGACGCCGATCCTGGCCTCAACCCGAAGGGCCGGCGGTCTGCGGGCGCATTGCCGCGTTGCGGGTGGCTTGTGGAGAATGACTACACTTCGCCCCCCGCGCCTAGCACTGCATCCCGCAGGCAGCCGGCGCGGGGCATGATTCCTACTGACATAGGCTCAAAGCCATGCAGCCGCTAAGCATCGGACGCCTGACCCTGCTGTTCACACTGGTGATCAGTCTCCTGGTATTGGGCCTGGGGGGGTATTTCTGGTTGGAGATCGATCGCAATACCCGGTCGATGCATGAACACGAACAACAGGCAGCCCGGCAAGAGATCCAGGATGCCTTGAAGTCCATCGACCAACGCACTCGCCAGCTTGGGGAGGCCTTGGCTCACTGGGACGAGACCAAGCAGCAGCTGATGTATTCCGACTATTACGCCATCTGGCGCGATTCCCGGGTGCGCGATGCGGGCATGGTGCCCGGGGATGTGGATGACGTGGCCCTGTATGACAAGAATGGCCAGATCTTGGAAGCGCCCGCGGGGCCCGACGCCTTGCCCATCAAACTCCCCGGCCGGCCCCCGCTCTTTCTCTTCCAGAAGGAACTGGGCCACGAGCATTTCCATTACTACACGCCCGTCCACGCCGATCCGGCCGGAAAGATCCTGCTCGGCTATATGGGCATGAAAATGGATCTGATGCGGCAACTGCAACTGGCCCGCTCCTACCGCTACGCCGACCTCACCACCATACGCACGACGCTTCCCCAGGATCGGTCAGTCGATATGCTGCGCGCCCAGGACTACATGACCTTCGAAGCCAAAACCGATCCGGAATTGGCGCAATTTCGCGATCTGTTCGAGACCTCCATGCTGCGCTTGAGCCTGATCGTCCTGGCCGCGCTTTTCATTGCCGCCTGGTTCCTCAAGCGCCTCGTCATCCACCCCTTGCGCGCCCTTTCCGCCGAGATCGATGCCTTGCGCGACACCAAGGGGAGCACGGCGTCCCATCTGGTTCGTTCCACGCCTCTGCCCATTCTCGAGCTGGAAAACGTCCGCCACTCTTTCAACGACTATCAGGCGCGCCTGTCCGAACTGCACAAGAACCTGGAGCAAAGCAGCCAGGATTTTTACGACCAGGCCCGCCATGACGCCCTCACCGACACCTTCAACCGGCGTGCCTTCGACGAGGACTGGCACAGCTTGGGCGGGGATCAGCGTTTCAACCACGTGGCCCTGATCCTGTTCGACTGCGATCATTTCAAGGCCATCAACGACACCTATGGCCATCATGTGGGCGATGCCGTGATCAAGGCCATCGCCCAATGCCTGCAAGCTGCCTTGCGCGCGGACGACAAGCTCTACCGGGTGGGCGGCGACGAGTTCGCCACGGTGCTCATCAACGGAGATCCAAGCCAAGCCGAAAGCGTGGCCGAACGCTGCCTGACCCACATCCTGAGCCATGACTTCCAGCAGTACGGCATGAGCGAACCCGCCACCATCAGCATCGGCGTGGCGCTGTCGAGCGGCGCGGAACTCGCGCTGACGGAGCTGCAAAAACGGGCGGATCTGGCGATGTACACCGCCAAACACCCGGGTGGCCGCAAGATCGTGTTCTACAACGATGACATGGGTGGCATGGCGGCCTTGCTCGCCAATCGGGAAATCAATGCCGTGTTCCAGGCCCTGCACGAGCCGGAACTGATTGAAATGGCCTATCAACCGGTTGTGGGCCTGCCGCTGCTGCAACAGGATTACGTGGAGGCCCTGGCCCGCATCCGCTTCGACGGCAATCTGATCTCGGCCAACGCCATCTTCCCCATCATCCAGTCCCGGAATCTGGATGCCGAGTTTGACCTGGCCGTACTCAAGTCCATTACCCGGGACTTGGAAAGCGATCTTTTAGCCAAGACACAAGGTATTTCCATCAACATCTCCGCACCCGGCATCGTCAACACCAAGGTCATCGATGCCGTGCTCAAACTGCTGCGCGCCCAGACAGAACGCAAGATCGTCGTGGAGATCACGGAGACGGCCCTGATCACCCAGATCAAGAAGGCATCGGTCCATATCCAGCAGCTACGCGGGGAAGGCGCGCTGATCGCCCTGGATGATTTCGGCAGCGGCTATTCATCCCTGCGCTACCTGGCTTCCATGCCGGTGGATCTGGTGAAGTTCGACATCTCCATGGTGCACCAGCTGGAAACCGGAGACAGGCGCCAACAGTTGATGATCGAGGAGATCGCCAACATGGTCATCACGGCCGGCTATGCCCTGGTCGCCGAGGGCATCGAAACCCGCACCTTGCTGGACAAGGTCATCAGCCTGGGCTTTTCCCACGCCCAGGGCTTCTATTTCGGTCGGCCCGAACGGCCGACGGCGCCGTCCAGTCTTGGTGATACCCGGTCCAGCCTTGGCGATGCCCGGGCTTTATCCCAGGTAATTGAACAGGGATAAGCTGGCAGTCTTGGCGTAGGCCTGCATGGCCGCCTGCAAGGTGGTTTGGCGGTTCTGCAACTCGACGATGGCGGCGGCTTGATCCACCTGTTGCAGGTCACCCAGGGCATTGCGCTCCTGCAGGAGAAGCGTGTTGGTGGTGTCCTGCACATCCGCCACTTCGCCGTAGGCCGCCGAAACCCGATGGTTGACTCTCTCCAGATTGCCGATCGCCGTGTCGATCAGGGTCACCAGGCCGTCGATCTCCGCCTGGGTGATGGTGGGACCGGCCAGTTTGGCCACCGCGTCGTCCAACTCCTGCAGCAGATCGTTGTTCGCCACGCCGGACTGGAACACCGAGTCCAGGTTGTCGTTGGTCTGGATGTAGCGCCCCACATCGATCTCCATCCAGCGCGAGCCGCCCGGAGCGGTCTGTCCGTCCGGGGCGGTCACGGTCGGCGTCAGCGGCGTGCCGCCATAGGTGGTGCTGGTGGCGCTGCCGTCCAGGGGGTTGGTGTAGGGGGCGTTGACGGTGTCGAAGCCGCCGAAGATGTAATTGCCGGACGGGTCCCGGGTGTTGGCCAGGCTCAGCAGGTTCCTGGCGTAGCCCTCCAGCTGCTGGGCGTGGACATTGAGCAGGCTGGCATCGTGGGAGGGGCTCAGGCCGGCGATCAGGGAACGCGCGCTGGTCAGGGTCTTGTCCATCTCCGTGAGCACGGTGTTTTCGTACTTGAGCGCCAGGGAGGCCCGGTCCTGATTGGAGGAGAACTGGGTCCGCACCGCGACCCGGTTGGAGAGCCCCAGCACCTTCTCGGTTGCCAGGGGATCGTCCTTGGGCGCCAGCAGCTTCTGGCCTGTGGCGATCTGCTGATTCAGGCGGGCGATGGCGGCCTGGTTGTCCTGCATACCCACCAGCCCGCTGTTGAAATAGGTCATGGAATCAATGCGCATGATGGATCTCCTTACCTCAGGGCGCCAATGAGCGTATCGAACAGGCTGGTCGCAACCTGGATCGCCTTGGCAGAGGCCTGATAGGCCTGCTGGAAGCGGATCAGATTGGCCGCCTCCTCGTCCAGACTGACACCGGAAACCGCCTTCTGGGCCGTCTCCGCTTCAGTCGTCAAGGCGGCAAAGGCGGAGCGGTTCAGATCGGCCTCCGAGGCCAAGGTCGCTGTGCGGCTCACGGTCTGATTGTAGGCGGATGCCAGGGTGACCGTGCCGTTGTTGAGCATGGTGCTGGTTTGCAGCGCCGCCAGATTCAGGGCATTGCTGTTGTCCCCCGGGCCATCGGCGGTGCTGCCCGCCGCCGCCACTTGGCTGGTGGCGGTCAGCACCATGCTCATGGAACGGGAATAGTCCTTGAGGTTGATGGACCAGGAGTCACCAGCCACCGCCGCCGTGGGCAGGGACAGGGTAAACCCCTGGCTACTGGCCACCGCGTTGACCGCCGCCAGGTTGCCTACGGTGGTACTCGTGGTGCCGTCCGGTAAATTCCGGGTCAGGGTGTAATCGGTGCCATCGTAGGCCAGCGAGTAATTGTCGCCGGTCAGTTGCAAGTCGTTGCCCAGGGTCATGCGGAGCACACCGGTGTTGCCCGCCGCCGCCGCGATGGGATCGGTGAAGAACGCGCCGCCCGCATTGAGGTTGTAGTCCAGGCCGGCGCGATGCACCCGGTTGACCTCCAGGCCGATGGACACCGCGATGCGGTTGAGATCCTCGAAGGCCGGCGCCAGCACCTGTTCGCGCACCGCCAGGATACCTCCCAGCTCTCCGCCCGTGATCATGCTGGCACTCATGGTCATGGTTGCCCCGCCCACATCGACCGTCGGCAGCAGCAGCCCGCTGTCGTTAGGATCCTGCACGCTGCCCATGGCATTGGTCTGTGTCCCCACCACCAGGGCCTGGCCGCTGCCGATGTAGATGTTGGTGCTGCCGTCGGGCTGCTGTAGCTGACTGACATTCACCAGCTTGTTGAGATTGGCGATGAGCACATCCCGCTGATCGCGCAGATCGTTGGCGGGTTGGCCGTTCACCGCCTCGCTCCGGCTGATGTTGCCGTTCAACTGGGCGATCTGCCTTGCCAGGGTATTGACGCTATCGGTCAAGGTGGTGATCTGGCTGTTGGAACTGGTGCGGTAGTCGCGCAGCTTGCTGTCCAGGGTATTGATGCGGCCGGCGAGATTGTTGCCGGCGGAGAGCAGCACCTGGCGCGCCGCGTTGGAGGTGGGGTCGTTGGCCAATTCATTGACCGCGCCGAAAAAGGCATCCATGGCGGTGGACATGCCGCTGCCCGCATCCCCGAGCAACTTGTCGATCTGGCTGGCCTGGGCAGAGAAGGTCTCGTGGCGCGAGAGCTGGGACTGATTCAGCAACACCTCCTGGTCGAGGAACTGGCTGAACTGGTTGCGTACGGTAGTGACCTCCACGCCGTTGCCGAAGTAGCCGGTACCGCTGTACTGGGCCTGGCTGGGGCCGAAGCCCACCTCCTGGCGCCGGTATCCCGCCGTATTGGCGTTGGATATATTGTGTTCCGTGGTACGGATACCGGCCTGAGCGGCATTGAGCCCAGTGACCGCGATCCCTAGGATTCCTGATGGCATTGCAACCTCCTGTTGCGTTCAACGACGGCTTCTGCCGTCACACACCCGCCATCGCCACACTGGCGATGACGCTCTGCAATTTGTTCGCGTAGGCCGGATCAGTGGCATAGCCCCCGCTCGCCAAACCCTGGGCGAAGCCCGAGGCGTCCTGCCCCGCCCCCACGGCCGAGCCGTAGCGCGTCTTCAATAGCTGGGCGTAGTCCATGAAGGCGGCGCCGTAGCCGTCATAAGCGCGGAACGACTGGTCCTGCTTCATGGGCACCCCTTGGCGGTATTCGGTGGTAAGGGTGGCCACCGAGTTGCCGCGCCAGCCGGCCCCGGCCTTGATGCCGAACAGGTTGTGGCTGTTGCTGCCGTCGCGGCCGATGATCTCGCGCTTGCCCCAACCCGTCTCCAGCGCGGCCTGGGCGATCATGAACTGCGCC
>JBGSHR010000507.1:0-3439 GCA_041752155.1 Thiobacillaceae bacterium
GCGGCGACGAGTTCGTGGTGCTGGTGACCAAGCTCGGCCCCGATCTCACCCACGCCGCCACCCTGGCCCGGGGCGTGGCCGACAAGCTGCTCGGGGCCATGGCCGCCGGTTTCGACCTGGAGGGGAGCGAACACCATATCGGCGCCAGCATGGGCGTCACCCTGTTCCCGGAGGGCCACGAGGACGCGGAGGAACTGCTGCGCCGCGCCGACACCGCCCTGTACCGGGCCAAGGAGGCCGGGCGCAACACCGTGTCCTTCTTCGAGCCGGAAATGCAGGTGGCGGTGGAACTGCGCCTGGCCCTGGAGCGCGACCTGCGCGAGGCCCTGGCCCAGGAGGAGTTCCGCCTCTACTTGCAGCCCCAGTGGGATGCGGCCGGCGGCCTGGTGGGGGCCGAGGCCCTGTTGCGCTGGGAACATCCGGCCCGGGGCCTGATCGCCCCCGCCACCTTCATCCCCATCGCCGAAGAGAGCGGCCTCATCGTGCCCATGGGCGAATGGGTGCTGGCCGAGAGCGCACGCCTGCTCAAGCGCATGGAGGAACTGGGCCTGGACCTGCGCCTGGCGGTCAACGTCAGCCCGCGCCAATTCCGTGAGGCGGATTTCGTCGCCCGGGTGCGGGAGGTATTGGTGGAGTCCGGCGCCTGCCCGCTGCGCCTGACTCTGGAGATCACCGAAGGCATGCTGCTCAGCGACGTGGGCGAGGCCATCGCCCGCATGACCGAACTGGAGCACCTGGGGGTGCGTTTCTCCATCGACGATTTCGGCACCGGCTACTCCTCCCTGGCCTACCTCAAGCGACTGCCCCTGCGCGAACTCAAGATCGATCGCAGTTTCGTCGCCGACCTGCCGCGCGACGCGGACGACGCCGCCCTGGTGGAGACCATCATCGCCGTCGCCCACAACATGCGCCTGACCGTGGTGGCCGAGGGGGTGGAGAACCAGGCCCAGCTTGATTTCCTCAAGGCGCGCGGCTGCGACCATTTCCAGGGTTACCATCTGGGACGGCCGATCCCGGCGGAGACCTTCCTGCATAATCACGTCAACCTGCGGCGTTCCGTGGCGGAGGGGGCACCCCTAACGTAGATCGGGCAAAACGTGAGGATTGTCGTTTCAAGCAATGAAGCCGTTAAAAATAAGAAACCGCCTTCCCGCCGTCTGGCTCCCCGCCCTGATCATCATCCTGCTGGGCCTGCTGGGTATCTTCGTCAACGGCCTGCGCCAGCAATACCAGCATGAACTCAGCCATGCCGTCGGTGACAGCCTGAATCTGGCCCGGGTGCTGGAGGCGCATATCGACGCCGTGTTCCACAAGACCGACGCCTTGTTGCAACACATGGCCGACGAGACGGTGCCCATGGCGGGTAAGGCCGATGCCGAGCCGGCGGCGCTCCAGCGCTATCTGGCCAAGCTCAAGAAGACCTTGCCCGAGGTCTTGCAACTGCGTATCACCGGCCCGGACGGCTACACCCTGGCTGATTCCAACCCGCGGTCAAGTCAGGTGTATTGCGGGAACCGCGCCCATTTCCAGCGTCTCAGGAACAACCCCCTGCTGGGCCTGGACATCTCGGAGCCCCTCCAGGGGCGGGTGTTCCCGACCCCGCAGATCGTCCTCTCCCGGCGCATCGATGACGCGAACGGCGAGTTCGCCGGCATCATCAGCGCCTTCGTCCCCCTGTCCTACTTCGATCAGCTGTTCCGCTCGGTGGACCTGGGCAAGGACAGCAACATCACGCTTCTGAGCCAGGACCTACTGGTCATCGCCCGCCATCCCGGCATCTCGCGCCCGGGGCCGATCTCGGTCCGGGGCGGTTTGATCGCCCAGCAACTGGCCAAGCACCCGGTGGAAGGCAGTTTCACCGGCAAATCCTCCCTGGATGGGATGGAACGCGTGTTCAGCTATGCGCGGGTAGGAGACCTGCCCCTCATCGTGGTGGTGGGGCTGGCCAAGAGCGAGGTGCTGGCCGGCTGGCGCACCATCGCCGTGGAGGACGGCCTGGCCATGGCCGGACTGCTGGCCGCCATCAGCCTGCTGATCTACCGGCTGTTGCATGTCTATGCCCAGGCGCGCCAGGGCAGGGCGGTGTTGCGAGAAATCACCGCCACCCTGGGGGAGGGGGTCTACGTGCTGGACCGGGACGGCCTGGTGACCTTCGTCAACCCGGAGGCGGAACGCCTGCTGGGCTGGACGGCCAAGGAGCTGATGGGCAAGAACGGCCATGACATCTTCCATTACCGGCGCCCGGACGGGGAGCCTCTGGCCTATGCGGACTGTCCGGTGCACCAGACCATCCGCACCGGCCAGACCTACCGCAAGCTCAACGACTGGATCATCCGCAAGGACGGCGGCATCCTGCCCATCTCCATGGTCTCCAGCCCCATGAAGCGGGATGGCCAGATCATCGGCTCCGTCGCCGCCTTCCAGGACATCACTCCCCAGTTGGCGGCCGAGGCGCAGATACGCCAGTTGGCCTATCACGACACCCTCACCAACCTGCCCAACCGCCGCCTGCTCCTGGACCGCCTCGATCATGCCTTCGCCCAGGCCCGGCGCCATCAGCGCACCCTCGCCCTCATGTTCCTGGACCTGGATCACTTCAAGGAGATCAACGACACCCTGGGGCATGGCGTGGGCGATGAACTGCTCAAGGAGGCCGCCTCGCGGTTGATCGTCGCCACGCGCAGCGGCGATACCGTCTCGCGCCAGGGCGGCGACGAGTTCGTGGTGCTTCTGGCGGAGGTTGCCCACGCGGCGGACGCCGCCGTGGTGGCGCAGAAGATGCTCGCCACCCTGCGCCAGCCCATCGTCCTGGCCGGTCATGATTTACACATCACCGCCAGCATCGGCATCGCCATCCACCCGTCCGACAGCCCGGACGCCCCCCACGAACTCATGAAGAAGGCCGACATCGCCCTGTACGCGGCGAAGAATGCCGGGCGGGACCAGTACCGGTTCTATGCGGGTGACGGGTGACGGGGGATGGGTAAAGGGGATGGGGGATGCGAAGGTTTCCCCTCCCCCCGTGGGGGAGGGGCAGGGGTGAGGGCGGGCGCCTGCAAGGCGCCTTGACGGGACCTATAGAGACGCCGCCGTCCCCTAAACCCCCGCCCAGTGCGCCAGGTTGAGTTGCAGGGAACGGTTGCCGTTCCACTCGTTCACCTCCAGGCGATACACCGCCTGGATGCGTTCCGGCAGGGGCGTGTCGTGGAAGAACAGCATGGCCTCCGCCGCCAGCCCGCCCCCGGCCAGGCGCAGCTTGAGATGCTTCTCCCCCACCAGGCGCTGGCTTTGCACCGTGAATTCGCCCTGGAAGGCCGGGGCGGGAAAACCCTGGCCCCACACCGCGTTGCGGATGGACTCGGCGTTGTCCAGGGTGAATTCGGCGGGGGCCAGCTCGCCGTCGGTCTCGATCACCCGGGTCAGGTCGGCGGCGGACAGG
>JBGSHR010000508.1:0-3913 GCA_041752155.1 Thiobacillaceae bacterium
GGCGCCCTCGCCTGCATTGCCCGCCACGAGGCGGGCCTCCAGCCCGCTTGCAGGCGAGGGCGCCTGCGCTACGCCATCCCCTCCTAAGCTCAGCCCGCTTCCCTCGATACGGCGCGATGCGCCTACTCGGGACGAACGGACCGGGCTACTCGGCACGAACAGTAAGGCGGCATTCCCATGCCGCCGAGCGGCGTCGGCAAGGGATTGCCGATCTACAAGCCCGGTTCGCCCTATCCCCGTTCGCCCCCAAACCCCCGTTCGCCCTATCCCCGTTCGCCCAGCCCCCGTTCGCCCTGAGTAGCCCGCTGCGCGGGCGTATCGAAGGGCTTGTTCTGAGCACTGTTGAAATTCGGGAAGCGCGTGGAAGCGCCAGATTCCAAGTTATGCGAGGTGCTATCGAATGCTCAGCGTTCCGGCGCCTTGACGATCTTTTCCTCATCCAGCCGGTCGCGGAAGGATTCCCCCAGGTTTTCGATCTCCACCCGCTTCAAGCCCAGCACGGGATCGGATGCTTTTATCGCCGCTTGTTGCCACTGCTTCAAGATATCGCGCCCGGCCTCATACAACTTGTGGTTGTGCTCGTCGCAGCGGGCAATCTCCTTCTCCTGACGCCCCTTGATGCCCTCCAGGTGCTTGCGCTCGGACTCGGTGCGGGCCAGGCTGTTGCTGGTATCGGCCAACTTGCGGCTGGTGTCGGCCAGGCTGGTTTCGGTCTGGGCGAGCTTTTCCTTCAGGCCGGCGGCCTCCTCCTGCAAGGTAGCCAGATCCTTGCTCAGAGCCTCGTTCTTGCTCTTCTCCCGGGTCAGGCTGGCGCCGACGGATCTGAGCTTGCGCTTGGCCGTCGCCGCTTCTTTTTTGGCGCCCTCAAGATCCGTGCCCAGGCGGGCCTTCTCCTCCGCCAGAGCGGCTTTCTCGCCCTCCGCCTGCTGCAACTGAACCTGGACCCGCCGCAACATCTCCCGGTCCCGGTTCTTCTTGTCGGCGCCCGATACCGGATGAGCGGCCAGTAACATAGCCAGGAACAGGATAGCTACGCGCCCCGCGCCGTTGTGAATCGGCTGCCGCCGGTTAGTTTGCTTCATTGGAATTCCTCTCGCTTCAAGCCGGACCATTGCCGGATGGCGCATTACAGCGACGACACACCGCCCCGGCCCACCAGCAGTTTGGATATCTCAGCGAGCGAGGCCCAGGCCAGAGGCGGATTGCCGTTGCGGTCCAGTTCATTGACATCGGCTCCGGCGTCCAACAGGAGCAGAGTCATTTCCACGCTGCCCTCGTTCGCCGCGATGGCCAGCGGCACCATGCCGTCCTGGTTCCAGATGGAAAAATCCGGGTGGTAGGCCAGCAGCGCCTTGACGACGCCCACCCGGTGCATCAGGACTGCGGCGGTAATCGGCGTGTTGCCGTCCCGGCTCTTGCGGTCCACGTCGGCCCCCGCCCGCAGCAGCATGCCTGCGATGCGGGTGTGCCCGTCCAAAGCGGCGCGACCCAGGGGCGTGAAGCCCCCGCCCATCAGATCAGGATCGGCGCCGGCATCCAGCAGGATGCGCACCATCTCCACATTGCCCTTGGCCACGGCCCGAGGCAGCGCCCGGTCGTCCCAGCGGTCCGCGCTGAGATTGGGATTCACCCCCTTGGCCAGCAATTCCGACACAGCCTTGAAGTCATCCCGGCCGACGGCGGCAATCAATTCAGCCTGCTCGCCCTGGGCATATTCCGGCTCCTGGAAATTGCCATCGGCCTTGAAACGCGCGAACTCCAGGGGATCTTGGCTCAGGGTGTTGGGCACAGCGGCTTCATCTGGAAACAGCCAGGTATCCCGCTCCATGTCGAAGGCTTGGGCCGGCAACGCCGTCAGTACGGCCAGGGCGCATAGCAGCCAACGTGGGAGCTTAGAACTTGGCATTCACATCCACCTGCAGGACATCCACGCCGAACTTCAGCCCATCAATCTCATCTGCGGACAGCCACTTGAACGACAACCAGGTATTCCTATCCAGGCCATATAGCCCGCCCAGGTAATAACCCTTGCTATTGGTGCCGCCCAATCGGAAGTCGGAATCCGTAAAGGCATCAAGGACGGCATCCCGCTCCAGGTAGCGGTAACCGAGGAATACCTGCCAGTCGCCGGGCAGGGTGACATTGGGTTTGCCCAGGGTCACTTTGGCGGCCCAACCCAAGGTCCTCGCATCGTAGGACGTAGCCAGGATACTTTCTACCTGGGCCTTGTCGTAACCCACGTTCTTGACCACATCCCCACTCAGGATCACGTGGAGAGGATCGAAATAGTCAAAGTCCGCCATCGCGGTCAGGTTGACCAAGCGGTAATCCGCAGCCAAGCCATACAAACCAGCCTTATCCACAGGCGACACTTCGAACACCGTATTGCCCTTTTGGCGAGAAGCCAGAACGGAATCCGTGTAGTCGTACAGGCCATCGACTGCCTCATCCTGCACAGCCTTTGTGTTCCGGTAGTCGTAGTAGGACAGACCGAAGCGCAAGCGCGAATAGGCACCACTACGCCAATCCACCCCTGCCTGGGCGGCGAATAACCACTTGTCCTTGGCTTTGTTGGTGCTGGAGGATTCCACTTCCTTCAGGGGGAAGGCGCCCACGGTAAAGAAAGGTTTGGCGGTCATGCTCTCGTGGGGCCAGGGCTTGAAGGTGGCTGCCACGCCCTCGAAGTTGACATCGTCGTCCCAAACCAAGTCGGTACTGAAGAAGGGATTGGGAATACGACCACCGGACACATTCAGCCAGTCCCAAGGCTTGACCTTGGCATAGGCCCGGTCCAGCACCATGGAATACTTGTTGCTGGTGGTACCCAAGGTCTGGTTGGTGGAAACCGGGTCCGAAGTATCGCCGGTGGTGATACGGAAACCTGCTGACACGTAATCCGTCACTTTGGCCAGCAGTCCCAGACGAGCCCGCACACGCATACGCTGGCGGTCTTCCGTGGTATTGAAACCAGGTGCTAATCCATAGGGCTCGGCCTCGAAATTGGTGCTGGTGTCGTTGCCCTTGGCGAACAGATCATCTTGGTAGCGCAGGCGGATATCCCCTTCCCACTTGAGCCGCTCCACCCACTCCGGCACCACGTTCACATCGCCCCAGCGCTCGGTCTTGGCCTGGGCCACCACCTCCTGGCGGATCTGTTCGCGGATCTCGCGCTTCACCACCTCGGGGATGTAGGGCACGCGCACCACGCCGGCCTCGGCCTTGGCCAGCTCGGCCGCCTTTTCCTGGCCCTTCTGCTCGGCCTGCTTGACCAATTCGTCGGCCGCTTCCCGGGGCAAAATACCCTTTTCGACCAGGGCATCGATCAGGGCCAGGGTGGTGGCTTTCAGGGCCTCCAGTTGTTCCCGGTCATCGGCTTGGGCGGGCATGGCGCCGGCCAAGGCCAGCGCCAGGACCAGGGGTTTAAGCATGGTTTTCATGGTCATTACCGTTTATCCAAATTCACTTATCGCGACACCACCCGCAGCCGCACCGGCTGGGGGATGTCATCGGGCAGAGGGTCGCGCAGAGAGATCGTCAGCATTTCCTGGCGTAACGCCTCGTCCAGTTCGGTGTTACCGGTACCGGCATCGATACGCACCCGGGAGACGCCGCCGGCCGGGTCGAACCAGAGCTGGGCCACCACCCGGTATTCCTTGCCTTGCAGACGCTTGGCGCGTTTCAGGTCGTCTTCCACCTGACGCGAAATCATGCGCGAGAACCAGCTGTTGCGATCGCCGCCGCCGCCCAGGGTGGTGATGTCCCGGCCCCCTTTCCTGGCCGCAAGACCGAAGCCATCCCCGCTGCCGCTGCCATCCGCATCCAGGCCGAGCTGTTCGCCAGGCGGCGGCCCTTCATCCCGAGGCTGGTCCGGCGTGGGCGGGGCATCCAACTGGACCTCGTCCTGCCTGGGTTG
>JBGSHR010000509.1:0-4240 GCA_041752155.1 Thiobacillaceae bacterium
GCTTTCGGCCACGGTGCGCCGAGGCGGGCTGCTGATCAGCCTGATCGCCCTGCCCCTCTACGTTCCGACCGCCATTTTCGGCGCGCTGGCCATGTCGGGCGGGCCGGGATCGGCGGGCGCGCCCCTGCTGCTGGCGACCTCCACCCTTTTCGCCTGCGCAATCGCGCCCTTTGCCATGTCTGCGGCGCTACGCTTGGCGGCAGACTAAGAGGAAGCTAGGTCAGATTTCCATGTGGTCCTATTTCGCAAACCCGCACAAATTCCTCCGCCTGTCCGACTGGCTGGCGCCCGTGTTCTACGCTGCCGGAACGCTCTGTATCCTGTGGGGTCTGTGGCAGGGCCTCTGGGTCGTACCGAAAGACGACTACCAGGGTGGCGACATCATGCGCGTGATGTTCGTTCACGTGCCCGCCGCCTGGCTCGCGATGGCCAGCTATTCGGCGCTGGCGGTGGCCAGCTTCGTCTGGTTCATCTGGCGCCACGAACTCGCCGACATTGCCGCCAAGTCCATAGCGCCGCTCGGCGCTGTGTGGACGGCGCTGTGCCTCGCCACCGGTTCGATCTGGGGCAAGCCCACCTGGGGCACCTGGTGGCAATGGGACGACGCCCGGATGATGTCCGTGCTGTTCCTGTTTTTCCTGTTCCTTGGCTACATGGCCCTGCGCGCCGCCATGGACACACGCCAGAAGGCAGCCCGGGCCGGCGCCATTCTGGCGATGGTGGGTGCGCTGAACGTGCCGCTGATCAAGTTCTCGGTCGATCTCTTCACGTCGCTGCACCAGAACGCGAGTGTGATCACGGCGGATGGCCCCAAGATGGCGGCCGTCTATCTCTGGCCGCTGCTGATCAGCGCCATCGGCCATTCCCTTCTGTTCGGCGGCCTGGTGATGACCCGCATGCGGACGGAAATCCGCGACCGGCGTATCGCCCGCTTGCGCGCCGCCGCTCTGGAAGGAGGCTGAGAACCGATGCCCGAGTTCGACAAGAATGCCGTCTATATCTGGGCCTGTTTCGCTCTCGGCGCGGCGCTGATCCTGATCACCACCGTGCAAGTGGCCCTCGCGGCCCGCGCCGCGCGCAAGCAGCTCGAAGCGCTGGAAGCGGCCAGCGGCAAGGACGCCTGAGATGAAACGCTGGGTCTTCGCAGTACCGGTCGTCCTGCTCGTCCTGCTGGGCGTACTGGGCGCGGTGCGAATGCTCTACCCTGCAAAGGGTGAGTTCGAGCGGATTTCGCGCGCAGCCCCTGAATTCGTCTTTGCGCTGAAAGAGGGCGGCGAGATTTCCTTCGCCCCGCCCCCCGGCGGCCAAACGGTGGCGGTGAACCTGTTCGCCAGCTGGTGCGCGCCCTGCGAGGCCGAGCACCCCATGCTGATGAAACTCGGCGCGAAACATCCGGGCCAGCTCTACGGCATCCTCTACAAGGATCGGGTGGAAAACGGCGACGAATTCCTCGCCCGGCTCGGCAATCCGTTCGCCACGATTGCGCTGGATCCCGAAGGCAAGGGCGGACTGGATTTCGGCCTGACCGGCGTGCCGGAAACGTTTGTCATCTCCGGCGAGGGTGAAGTCATTCTCCACATCGCCGGGCCACTGGACGAAGCGTCCGTCCAAAAAATAAGCGAGGCGCTTGGGGCGCCTCGCTCGTAATTCTGGTCCGTTGGGAAACGGAGTTTATTTCTTTTTCTTGGCCGGAGCTTTTTTCGCAGCTTTCGGAGCTGCTTTCTTCACCGCGGCTTTGGCCGGAGCTTTCTTGGCTTTCGGCGCCGGTGCAGCTTCTTTCTTCTCGGCGTCTTCCACGAGACCGCCGAGGCCTTGCATCAGGGCGTCCTGCTTGGCTTTTGCCAGGGTGGCGAAGAGGGCGGCGTCAGCCTTGGTGACAGCCGGGAGAGCCTTGTCGAAGGCTTTCTTGCCTTTGGCGGTCAGCGAGACCGATTTGGCGCGGGCGTCGGTTTTCGAATCCGAACGCTTGATCATGCCGCCAGCTTCCATACGGGCGACCATGTCGGCGAGGGTGGAGCGATCGATGCCGGTGGCATTGACAAGATCGGACTGGCTGACACCTTCATTGCCCGACAGGGCAGCGAGGACAGAGAATTGGCGCAGCGTGAGACCGGCCGATTTCAGGGCAGCTGCCGAATGGTTGGCGGCGATCTGCTGGGCGCGGTGCAGGAGGTGGCTGGGCGAGGCGTTGAGGTTGTAGGCCATGGTGGGGTTTCCGTTTTGCTAAAGTTTATGTCCGGGGAGGACGAGGGGTTTGAACAGGGTCAATCCACGTTTGGGGGCGTTAAACAAGAACCCCGTAGGCGGATCAATCGCATTCCCCATACAGGCGACAGGATAAAGATTGGATGACTGATCAATTGCCAACTTCTTTCCAGAATGAAGATTTTCGACTGGCCGTACCGGAGGGCGAAGACAGGGTACGGCGTATCTGCAACCGCTGCAACTTCATCGATTACGTAAATCCTAAGATCGTCGCCGGCTCGGTGGTGACCAAGGGCGACCTCATATTGCTCTGCAAACGGGCAATCGAACCGCGCAAGGGCTACTGGACCCTGCCGGCCGGATTCATGGAGGAAGGCGAAAGCGTCGAGGACGGCGCCCGGCGCGAAGCGCTGGAGGAGGCCTGCGCCGAGATCGAGATCGACCGCCTGCTGGCCGTGTATTCCGTACCCCGCATCGCGCAGGTTCAGATCATGTTTCGCGCACGCCTTGTGTCAGACATCGCGCCCGGACCTGAAAGCGAAGAGGTGAAACTGGTCCACTGGAAAGACATTCCGTGGTCGCAGCTCGCCTTTCCGACGGTTGTGTGGGCGCTGACACATTTTGCCCAGACGCGGCATCAGGACGCATTCGCGCCCTTCGCCAATCCGCCCGGCACGGACAAACTGACGCGCTAGGTCGCGGGCGCGCCTTCCGGCTCGCGCAGGTGTTTCAGCGTGTAGGGCGTGTTGAGCGCGCCGAAGAGAAGCACGATGAGCATGTTGCCGAGTTTCCAGTTGGCCCAGACATCCTCGGCATCCCTGGCGCCGAAAGTCAGTCCAAGGAATTCGTAACTACCCGCCGGCGCAACCGGAACTCCGGCCATCACGAGCGGCACATCAAATCCTGGCGCATAGGTCCGCCAGAGATATTCGTTCCAGAATGCCATCACGATGAAGAACACGCCCCACCGGATCGCCAGCGTGCGCCAGGCGAAATCCGGCAGGTCAAACACTTTCGAGAACAGCGACTTCCAGATGTTGCGGCCGAACGGCAGCGGCACGAGGATCATCACCGCCATGAACAGCTGCTGGATCGTTGGCTTCACATAGATGAAGGCCTTCTCCTGGAGCAGGATGCCGATCAAGCCGAAACCGGCCACGATGCCCGACGAGAACAGCATCATCTGCGAAACCGGTTCGCGCGTGATCAGCTGGCGCGCAAGGAAGCCCAGCATCAGCGCAAGCAGAACGCCCGTCGCCCAGAAGATGGCCGTGTCCTTGTTGATCAGACCGCCCAGCAGGTCGACGCGCCGGAACACGTTGTAGACCAGCACGAAGCCGATCACCGGAACAAAGTCCGCCCAGAGCTGGTTGGCTTTGCCCGCCGCCGTTTCGAGGCCGCTTTCCGTCTTGATCGTCTCGCTCATACCCAATCCTACGTAATCGGCTTGCCGCCGGTTCATCCGCGCCTGTTTCGCATGATCGTCCGCGCACCGCCAGCATCCAGAACCAGCACGGCCGCACCATATGTGATCGCCCCTGCCCCGGCCTTCAGGATGAGCTCCGGCCATCCGCCCAGCGCTGGCATCACCGCAATCACCGGCCACATCGCCAGCGCCGCAAGTCCGATACGCGCCGCCTCCATCACCGGCACGGGCAGCGCCACATGCCGGCGCCCGGCCAGCGCGAGCAAGAGCAGGCCCGTCACATAACAGACCAGCGTCGACACCACAGCGCCCATCAGGCCCAGAAGCGGGATCAGCAGGAAGTTGAGCACCACATTCACCGTGGCCGGCACCAGCATCAGGATCGCGCGCTCCTGCGTGCGCCGGGCGAGCTGGAAGGCTTCCGCGAAATAGTGGATCAGCAAGCCATTGAGCAGGCCCGAAGCCGCGATCCAGGGCATGATCGCAATCGCCTGCTCGCGCACGGCCTCGCCGATCATCGCTTCACCGAGCGGGCGCGCTAACAGCGCAATGCCGGCTGCAGCTGGAACGCCGGTCAACAACAGTGTGCGGACAAGGCCGCGCGCTTCA
>JBGSHR010000510.1:0-2662 GCA_041752155.1 Thiobacillaceae bacterium
GCGGTGGGATCGTGGGTGGCGATCCAGGGCGCCAGCAAGGCGCCCACCACGTAGACGGCGAGGATGGCCAGGCCCACCAGGGCGGTGCGTTGCCGGGCGATGGGCTGGAGGAAGCGGCGACGCCAGCCGGAGCTTGCGGTGAGAGTGAGGGTTTCGGTGGACATGGTTAGCGCCTGCGCAGACGGGGGTCGAGGAACTGATAGGTCTGGTCCACCGCCAGGTTGACCGCCACGAACAGCAGGCCGGTCAACATGATGCCGGCCTGGACCACGATGTACTCCCGGTTCAGCACCGCCGTGGTGACCATCATGCCCAGGCCGGGCAGGGCGAACACCACCTCGGTCATCACCGCGCCGCGCAGCATGCCGCCCAGTTGCAGGCCGATCACGGTGACCAGGGGCATCAGCACGTTGCGCATGCCGTGCACCCAGACCACGCGCCAAGCCGGCTCGCCCCGGGCCTTGGCGGCCAGGATGTAGGGCTGGCCCAGCACCTCCAGCAGGCTGGAGCGGGTGATGCGGGCGATCAGGCCGACATACCAGGCGCCCAGGGTGATGGCCGGCAGGGTCAGGTGCCACAAACCGAGCCAGAAGTCCTCCCAGGGCGCGACGAATCCGAGGACCGGGAACCAGCCCAGATCGACGCCGAACAGCCAGATCAGGAGGATGCCGAGATAGAAGCTGGGGAAGGCGTTGCCGCCGATGGCCAGGGTGGTGGCCGCCACGTCGATCCAGCTGTTGCGGTACAGGGCCGCCATCACCCCGGCGGGAATACCGATGAGCAGCGCGATCAGCAATGACAGCGCGGCCAGGGTCAGGGTCACCGGCAAGGCCTGCACCACCGCCAGCTCGAAGATGTCCTGGTTGGTGATGTAGGAGGTGCCCCAGTCGCCGCGCACGAACGCGGCCAGCCAGCGCCCGTACTGGGTGACCAGGGGCTGGTCCAGGCCCAGCTCGCGGGTGATCTGGTCGTAGGAGACCTGGGAATAGTCCGAGCCCAGCATGATGCTCACCGGGTCGCCCGGCGCCAGCTTCAGGAACGCGAAGCTGGTCGCCGAGACGATGAGCAGCACCAGCAGGGTCTGGGCCAGCTTGGCCAGACCGGACTGGAACATCGCGGACTGGAACATCAGCCCAGCCAGACCGAGTGCAGGTTGAGCAGGTCCACCGGGATGTACTGGAAGCCCTGCACCCGCTTGCTGAGAACCTTGAACACCTTCATGTGGGCCAGCATCGCCAGGGGCGCGTCGGCCATGATCAGATCCTCGGCCTTGTCATACAGCTTCTTGCGCGTGGCCTGGTTGAGGGTGTCCTGGGCCTCGGAGATGTACTTGTCGAACTCCTTGTTGCTGTAGCCGGCGAAGTTCCAGGGCTTGCCGCTGTGCCACTCGGGGTAGATGGTCTCGTCCGGGTCCAGGTCGGCGATCCAGGCCTCGTCGTACATGTCGAAGTCGCCGCCGTTGCGCCGCTTGGTCCACACCGCCCGGTCGAGCAGCTCGATCTTGGGCTTGATGCCGATCTTCTCCAGCATGGGCAGCAGCAACTGGGAGTTGCGCGTGCCGCTGCCGCCGGAGCCGGTGAAGCCCTGGCTGACGATGTACACCGGGTTGATCTCGCCCTGGACCTTGGCCTGCTTGCGGTATTCCATGGCCCGCTTCAGGTCGAAGAACTGGCCGCGCCCGGTCTTGCCGATGTTCTTGTCGTAGAAGCCGGTCATGGGCGGCGAGATGGGGCTGTAGGCGGGGATGGCCTCGCCGAAGTAACCCTGCTTCACAATCGCATTGCGGTCGATGGCGAAGGCCACCGCCTTGCGCAGCATGGGGTCGTCGAACGGCGCGCGGCGGTTGTTCATGGCCACGAAGCTGTAGTTGCCCTCCACCTCGCCGTAGACCTTGAGCTTGGGGTTGGACTTCAGTTGCGGGATGAACTGGAACGGCGACAGGCTCATGCCGTCCACCTGGCCCGCCATCATGGCCGCCACGGCGGCGGTGGGTTCCTTGATCAGCAGGATCTGCACGCCGTCCAGGTAGGGCAGGCCCGGCTCGAAGTAATCCGGGTTGCGCGCCAGGGTGATGGATTCGTTCTCGCGCCAGCCGGCGAACTTGAACGGCCCGGTGCCCACCGGGTTGCGGCCGAAGGCCTTGCCGTACTGCTCCACGGCGCGCTTGCTGACGATGGTGCCGGCGCGGCCGGTGCTGCCGGTCAACGCCACCGGCAGGAAGGCGTAGGGCTTGGAGAAACGCATGCGGATGGTGGTTTCGTCGACGATGTCGATGCCCGCCAGGGTCTCGAACTTCCAGGCGTGGGGGGAGCCCACCGCCGGGTCCTTGACCCGCTCCAGGCTCCACTTCACGGCGGCGGCGTCACAGGAGTCGCCGTTGTGGAACTTCACGCCACGGCGCAGCTTGAACACATGGGTCTTGTCGTCCGGCATCTCCCACTTCTCGGCCAGGTCCGGCACGAAGGACACCTTCTTGCCGTCGTAGGCCACCTTGAGCAGGCCGTTGAAGATGTTATTGATGATCTTCACCGAGCCCAGGGAGGCGGTGAAGTGGGGGTCCAGGGTATCCACCGCGTCGACCCAGGCCAGCTTGATGGTGCCGCCCCGCTTGGGCGCTGCGGCCATGGCGTCCCGCACCATGGAGCCGCCCAGGACGGCGCTG
>JBGSHR010000511.1:0-9876 GCA_041752155.1 Thiobacillaceae bacterium
GGCCCTGGTGGGGCGCAATCTGCTGCCCTGGCCCATCCTGGCGGCGGACACCAGCGTCACCCTGGACGGCCAGATACTGGGCAAGCCGGTTAATGCGGCCGAGGCGGCGGCCATGCTACGGCGCTATTCCGGCCGCACCCATACCGTGCTGACCGGCGTGGCGGTCGCCTACCGGGGGGAGGTGCGGACGGCCCTGTCCGAGAGCACGGTCAGCTTCAAGCCGTTGACCGAGGCGGAAATCGCCGCTTACGTGGACAGCAAGGAGGGCTGCGACAAGGCCGGCGGGTACGGTATCCAGGGCCGGGCGGCGGTATTCATCGAACATCTGGCGGGCAGTTACTCCGGCGTCATGGGGCTGCCTTTGCACGAGACGGCGCTGCTGCTGGATTCCATGGGGTTCGGGGTGTTGTAGCCCTCGTGTCAGTCGTTAGTCGTGAGTCTGCCGTTTCCGCCGCTGCCGACTGACGACTGCCAACTGCCAGCTTTCAATTTATGAGCGAAGAAATCCTGATCAACGTGACGCCCCAGGAGACCCGGGTCGCCCTCAGCTATTTAGGCGTGGTGCAGGAACTGCACATCGAGCGCACCAGCCAGCGCGGCATGGTGGGCAACGTCTATCTGGGCCGGGTGAGCCGGGTGCTACCGGGCATGCAGTCGGCGTTCGTCGACATCGGCATGGACCGGGCCGCCTTCCTGCATGTGGGCGACATCGTCGAGGCGCGCGGCAACAGCAGCCCGCGTCCGATCGAGAAGGTGCTGCACGAAGGCCAGGGTATCCTGGCCCAGGTGATCAAGGACCCCATAGGCGCCAAGGGCGCGCGCCTGTCCACCCAGATCAGCATGGCGGGCCGCTTCCTGGTGTATCTGCCCCAGGAGACCCGCATCGGCATCTCCCAGAAGATCGAAGACGAGGCGGAGCGGGAGCTGCTGCGCGGTCGCCTGACCCGCATCCTGCCCCAGGACGAGCACGGCGGCTTCATCATCCGCACCATGGCCAACATGGCCGAGGACGACGAACTGGCCGCCGACGTGGAATATCTCCATACCCTGTGGGATGCCATCCAGGCCCGCGCCGAAAACACCCAGGCCCCGCTCCTGATCTACCAGGAGCTGGACCTGGCGCACCGGGTGCTGCGGGATTTTTCCACTTCGGACACCACCCGCATCCTGGTGGATTCGCGCGAGACTTACACGCGCATCCAGGGCTTCGCCGAGGAGTTCACGCGCAACGTGGCGGGCAAGATCTTCCACTACGCCGCCGAGCGTCCCCTGTTCGACCTGTACGGCGTCGAGGAGGAGATCGAGAAGGCCCTGGGGCGGCGCGTGGATCTGAAGTCCGGCGGTTACTTGATCATCGATCAGACCGAGGCCTTGACCACCATCGACGTCAATACCGGCAGCTTCACCAGCGGCCGCACCTTCGACGAGACCATCTTCAAGACCAATCTGGAGGCGGCCCAGACCATCGCCCGGCAGATGCGTCTGCGCAACCTGGGCGGCATCATCATCCTGGACTTCATCGACATGGATAGCCCGGAACACAAGGAGGCGGTGCTGGCGGAATTGTCCAAGGCCTTGGCGCGGGATCGTACGCGCATGACCATCAACGGCTTCACCTCCCTGGGCCTGGTGGAGATGACCCGCAAGCGCACCCGGGAAAGCCTGACCCGGGTGCTGTGCGAACCCTGCCCCACTTGCCAGGGGCGCGGCCAGATCAAAACCGCCCAGACCATCTGCTATGAGATCCTGCGCGCTCTGTTGCGGGAAGCACGCCAGTTCAACGCCAAGGAGTACCGGGTGCTGGCTTCCCAGGAGGTCATCGATCTGTTCCTGGACGAAGAGTCCCAGACCCTGGCCCAGTTGTCCGATTTCATCACCAAGCCGATTTCACTGCAGGTGGAGACCCTCTATTCCCAGGAGCAGTACGACATCATCCTGTTGTGAGGGGGCCTGGGAAGAGTGGAGCGGGGGGCGATGCCCCTGCTCGCCGCGTTCAGGCCGTTGTGGACTGGGTCGATGCCATGTCCATGGGGCGTAGCGCCACACCGGTCAGGAGCGAGAACTCCTTGGCGATCTCTTCGATCTGATCCACTTGCACCTTGATCTTGACCATCTCACGGCTGACGACGGTGCTGCGTTCCTGGATGGAGCCCAGATTGGCATGCACCTTGTTGAGGTTCTCCAGCCGGTGCTCCAGTTGCAGCTTGTGTTCATGGATGCGGGCGACGATGGGGTCCAGGGTGAGGCGTAGCCAGGTCTCCGTCTCGATGCGCACCTGTTGGAAGATGATGCGCGCCTGGCTCACCAGGGCGATGTAGAACTTCTTCACCATGAAACGCTTTTCCAACATGATGTTGAGGGGATCGGAGCAAAACTCCTGGGTGCTCACCATCAACTCGTCCAGGCGCCCGCGATAGCGGGACAGATCCAGTATGGGCGGATCGGCTCGCTCCAGGCCATGGACCTCGTGGAAGCGTTGGTAGGACGAGTTCAGTAATTGCTTGATGCCGCTGCATTGCTGGTTGGCGTGGTCGAATTCCGATCCCATGCGCCGGATCAGCAGGTGCATGCCCTTGATCAGTCCGGCGGTGGTCCAGCTGTCGTTGATGGCCATCATGGACTCTTCCAGGATCTTGTCCATGCGGTCATCGTCCAGCCGGGACAGCAGTTCCCAGCCCTGTTGGGCGACGATCTTGCGGGTGACATTGAAGTTGCGCGTGGTCTCGTCGTAGGTCTGCTTGTCCTGCATCATCTTTTCCCGCATTTGGCCGACGATCTGCTGGTTCTTGCCGGACAGGGCCTGCAGGTCGTGCAGGCTATCCCGGGCCGCCTGCATGCGGATGTAGGCGGTCTCCCGCGCATCGTTCATCAATGGCCCGATCTCCCGTACCACGGACTCGCGCATGATCTTTTCCCGGGAGGGGATGATCTCCCGCGCCAGCATCACTTCCAGGGCCTGGATGCCGGAACGCTTGAGCATGTCCTCGTCGCCGCGAATCTTGCCGACCAGGGCCTTCTGAGCGGAGATGGCCATGACGCTGGCGGTGGAGATGTTCAGTTGCATGGCCGTGGACTCGATCTGGCGCTGGATGGTGCGGCCGATCTCCTCGGGGGTCTTGAGGTCGTCCCACAACATGTCGATCTTGTTCAGCACGGCGTAGTGCTGGCTGGCGTGCTTGGAGACGAATTTGTTCCAGATCTCGAAATCGGACTGGGTCACGCCGGTGTCGGTGGCCAGCAGGAACAGCAGGGCGTGGGCGTTGGGAATGGCGGAGATGGTCAGTTCCGGTTCCGCCCCCATGGCGTTCAAGCCCGGGGTGTCCAGGATGGCCAGGCCCGATTCCAGCAGCGGGTGGGGGAAGTTGATCATGGCGTAGCGCCAGGCCGGGATCTCGGCCCGATCCTGGTCCTTCACCATATACCCCAGGTTGGGGTCGTTCTCGTCCCACAAGCCTAGAGCGCGCGCCTCCACCTTGAACACCACCTTGGTTTCGGCAAGCTTGCGCATGGCGTTGACCATGGCATTGGGATCGGCCACATCCAGCTTGATGGTGCTCCATTCCACCGGCAGGCGCTTCAGGGCATTGATGCTGTCGTCGCGGAAGCGAGTCTCGATGGGCAGGAGGCGGATGTAGGGCTCGGTGTCCGGATCGTAGTAGATCTCGGTGGGGCACATGGTGGTGCGGCCGGCATCGGAGGGCAGCAGGCGCTGCTTGAAGTCGGAGAAGAACAGGGCGTTGATCAACTCGGTCTTGCCGCGGCTGAACTCGGCCACGAAGGCCAGCATCAGGCGATCCTTCTTGAGGCTCTCGGTCAGATCGTAGATGCGCAGCAATAATCCGGGCTCAGCCTCGGTGTTGTGCTCCAGCCATTCCTTGTAGGCCGAGACCACCTTGACCAGACGGTCGCGCCGGTTTTTGAACCGGGTGATGCCGCTTTCCAGACCGTAATTCATGCCATGTTCCCCAAGAGCCGCCGTCTGGCTTCTTCCGGCCTCAAGGCCACCCAGATAAGCTTTCGGCGTGATTTTTCACCTTTCAAGATTCTAACCTCCCTGCGTGGCATGCCAAGGCACTGGGCCAAGAATTCTTGCAACGCCGCATTGGCCGCGCCTTCCACCGCCCGGGCGGCGATGCGCACCTTCAAGGCGTCGCCATGGATGCCAGTCACCTCGGAGTGGGAAGCGCCGGGCTGGATATGCACGGCGATCCGCGTGCCGCCGTCGCTGGCCTGGAGCCAGGGCTCTACCACGCCATCGCGTGGGCCACGCGTTCCAGGGCCGCCACCGGCGCCAACAACAATAGTTGAATCACGATCAGGGCCGCCACCGGGGTGACATCCACGCCGCCGATGGGCGGGATGAGCTTCTGGAACGGCGCCAGGAGCGGGCGGGCGAGGGCATAGAACACCGGGGCGTAGGGCGAGAACGGATTGATCCAGGACAGCACCGCCTGGATCAGGATGAAGCCCATCAGCACGTAGAGCACCAGGCTCAGGGTGGCCGCCAGGGCCATCAGCAGGAAGCCGGGAATGACTTGGGCCCCCGCTACGGAGAAGGGATAGCCCATGACCCAGTGGACCGCCAGCACCGACAGCAACTCGGCGCTGAACAGCAACAACAGGCTGCTCCAGTCCAGCCCGAACAGGCCCGGGATGATCTTGCGCAGCGGGCGCACGGCGAAGTCGGTCACCCGCACCACGAATTGGGCGAAGGGGTTGTGAAACGGCACCCGCGCCCATTGCATCCAGAAACGCAGAAAGAAAGCGCAGGCCAACAGGTCGAAGGCCGTACGCAGGAGGAATTGGGCGGCATCTGAAAACATTAGGGCGTGTTAATAGTTAATTCGCGCATGCGACGGGGGCGATTTGGGATGCCGCCCGCGAAGCAAGACGCGCGGTAGTGCAAGCCACTACAAGCGGTTTGCGACAAAGGGAGGCGCCCAAATCGCCCCCGTCCCGAAGCGTTGCTACGAGAAATGCGCGTCTGCGGCGTTGCAAGGCTTGCGAATGGAACGACCATTCGCCGCGCCTCGCGCCTTGCATCCATCGCATTTTCGCGGCAACGCATGTGCGAATTAACTATTAACACGCCCTAGTCCTTCCCAAACAGATCAGCCATTTCCTGTGCCCGTTCGGCGGCGGCGCGAGCTGCCAAGCCGATGGCATAGCTTACCCCGCCCGCTTCGAGTGCCAGGATGCCCTGTTCCGTGGTGCCCCCTTTCGATGTCACCCGGGCGCGCAATTCCGCGGGCGGGGACTGGTCCTTGATGGCCAAGGCGGCGGCGCCGAAAAAGGTTTGCAGAGTGAGAAGTCGCGCGGTCTCGGCCGGCAGGCCCAGATCGATGCCGGCCTGTTCCAGAGCTTCGATGAAGAAGAAGACATAGGCCGGGCCGCTACCGGAAATCGCCGTGACCACGTCGATCTGTGCCTCGTCCTCCACCCACACCACGCTTCCCACCGCGCCCAAAATTTGTGCGGCCTGGGCCCGCTGCGCCGCGCTCACGCCCGGCTGCGCGTAAATCCCGGTCGCCCCCGCTCCGACCAGGGCCGGGGTGTTGGGCATGGCGCGGGCTACAGCGGCGTGGCCATGGAGCCATCGGGCGATATCTCCCGTGCGTATTCCCGCCGCGATCGACAGCACCAGTTGCCCGGAATCAAGTGCCGGCAGGCTCGTCGCCACCTCTTTCAGTTGTTGCGGCTTGACCGCCAGCACTAGGACATCCGCAGCCATGCAGGCGGCGGCATGCTCCTCGACTTCCACCCTGAACTCCGCCACCAGCCAGGCGCGGCGTTCCGCCCGTGGTTCGACCACGACGATGTCGCTGGCGGGGAAGTCTTTCTGGATAACGCCCCCGATCAGGGCGGCGGCCATGTTGCCGCCGCCTATGAAGCCGAGTTTCATGCTTGGTTTTCCTCGTTGTATTGGCGCGTGCCGAATATGGCCGTGCCCACCCGCACCAGGGTTGACCCCTCCAGGATAGCCGCCTCCAGGTCGGAGGACATGCCCATGGACAGGGTGTCCAAGCCCAGGCCTTCGCTGTTCGCTTGTCGCATCAGTTCCGCCAGGGCGCGAAAGCGCGTGCGCTGGAGGGCAAGATCCGATGTGGGTTCCGGGATGGCCATGAAACCACGTAGTTTCAGATTGGTCAGCCCCGCCACCAGGTGCGCCAGCATCAACGCCTCACCGGGCGGGACGCCGCTCTTGCTGGCCTCGCCGCTGACGTTGACCTGGATGCACACCTGCAAGGGCGGCAGCCCCGCCGGGCGTTGCTCGGCCAGGCGCCGGGCGATCTTCTCCCGCTCCAGGCCGTGCACCCAGGCAAAACGTTCGGCAATCGCGCGGGTCTTGTTGCTTTGCAGGGGGCCGATGAAATGCCACTCCAGGTCCAAGTCCGCCAGGGCGTCCATTTTGGTAAGGGCCTCCTGGACATAGCTCTCGCCGAAACAGCTCTGTCCCGCGCCATGGGCCGAGCGCACGTCGGCGGCGGGAAAGGTCTTGCTGACCGCCAGCAGACGGGCGCACCTGTCGCCTCTCCCCGCTTCGGCGCAGGCCTTCGATATACGTGCCATGCAGGCTTGCAAGGCAGCATCGATTGCGCCCATAATTCTTTTGAAATCTCGGAAAAATCACGTAACCCGGGGAATTATAATGGAAATTTCCGAGCTACTTGCCTTCTCGGTCAAGAACAAAGCCTCCGATCTTCATCTTTCCGCGGGTTTGCCGCCGATGATTCGGGTGCATGGCGATATTCGTCGCATCAATGTCCCGCCCCTGAATAATCAGGAGGTGCGCGCGATGGTGTACGACATCATGAGCGACGCCCAGCGCAAGGCCTATGAGGAACACCTGGAGGTGGACTTCTCGTTCGAGCTGCGCGACGTGGCCCGCTTCCGGGTCAACGCCTTCAACCAGGAGCGCGGCGCTGCCGCGGTATTCCGTACCATTCCCAGCGTGGTGCTCACCCTGGAGCAACTGGAGGCGCCCAAGATCTTCAAGGAGATCTCTGATACCCCGCGCGGCATCGTGGTGGTGACCGGCCCCACCGGCTCGGGCAAGTCCACCACCCTGGCGGCCATGGTGGATTACGTCAACGAGAACCAGTTCGGCCACATCCTCACCATCGAGGACCCCATCGAATTCGTGCACAAGAGTAAGAAGTGCCTGGTCAACCAGCGCGAGGTGGGGCCCCATACCCATGGTTTCTCCGAGGCTCTGCGTTCAGCCCTGCGGGAAGACCCGGACGTCATCCTGGTGGGCGAGATGCGCGACCTGGAAACCATCCGCCTGGCCCTGACGGCGGCCGAGACCGGCCATCTGGTGTTTGGCACCTTGCACACTTCGTCCGCCGCCAAGACCATCGACCGGATCATTGACGTGTTCCCGGCGGCCGAGAAGGAAATGGTGCGCTCCATGCTCTCGGAGTCCCTGCGGGCGGTCATCTCCCAGACCCTGCTGAAGCGCAAGGATGGCACCGGCCGCGTGGCTGTCCACGAGATCATGCTGGGCACCCCCGCCATTCGTAACCTGATCCGGGAAGCCAAGGTGGCGCAGATGTATTCTTCCATCCAGACCGGCCAGTCTCTAGGGATGCAGACGCTGGATCAGGCCTTGGTGGAACTGGTGCGGCGTAACGTGATTGCCTCCGCGGATGCCCGCGCCGTCGCCGTTAGCAAAGACGCATTCTCTTTCTGAGGGTACGGCAATGGACGCCCTGGCAAAAATCTACGAATGGCTGCGCTTCATGGTGGCCAGCAAGGCGTCCGACCTGTTCCTCACTGCGGGTTTCCCCCCCGCCATCAAGGTCAACGGCAAGGTTAGCCCGATCACCAACCAGAGCCTGACCCCCTCCGACACCGCCTTGTTCGCCAAGGCCTTGATGCCGGAACGGCAACAGGTGGAATTCGCCGCCAGCCACGAGGCAAACTTCGCGCTCTACGAGCCGGAGATCGGCCGTTTCCGGGTCAACGCCTTCGTGCAACAGGGGCGCACCGGCATCGTGCTGCGCCACATCAACACCAAGATCCCCAAGATCGCGGCGCTGAATCTGCCTGCCGGGCTCCAGGACATCGCCATGATGCCGCGCGGCCTGGTGTTCCTGGTGGGGGCGACCGGCTCGGGCAAGTCCACCACCCTGGCGGCCATGGTCGGTCACCGCAACCAGAATGCCCAGGAACACATCGTGACGGTGGAAGACCCCATCGAATTCGTCCATGAGCACGGCAAGTGCATCCTTACCCAGCGCGAGGTGGGCATGGATACCGACAGCTGGGAATCCGCCCTCAAGAACACCATGCGCCAGGCCCCGGACGTCATCATGATCGGCGAGGTGCGCGACCGGGAGGCCATGCATTACGCCATGTCCTATGCGGAAACCGGCCATCTGTGCCTGTCCACCATCCACGCCAACAACGCCAACCAGACCCTGGACCGTATCCTGAGTTTCTTCCCCCTGGAGCGCCGCGAGCAGTTGCTGCTGGACCTCTCCATGAATCTGCGCGCGATCATTTCCCAGCGACTGATTCCGCGCAAGGATGGCAAGGGTCGCATCCCGGCGGTGGAGATCCTGCTCAACTCCCCCCTCATCTCCGACCTGATCATGCAAGGCCGCCTGGATGAGATCAAAGAGATCATGGGCCGCTCTCGGGACATGGGTATGCAGACCTTCGACCAATCCCTGTTCGATCTCTACAGCCGTGGCATCGTCACCGCCGAGGATGCCTTGCGCAATGCCGATTCCTTCAATGACCTGCGCTTGCGCATCAAGCTCCACATCAAGGACGAGAAGGGCGAAGCCCCTCTGTCCGGCATCGACCACCTGGACCTGCTTTAATCCTCGCCCGCGTCGCGGGCGTGCCGGTCAGAACACGCGCTCCAAGTAGTCTTGCACCTGCTCCAGCAGGGCATTGTCTTTACCCTCGTAGAAGTGATCCGCGCCCGGCATGCGCACTTGGCTGGAGCCCGTCTGGGTTAAGCCAATGGCGCGGGTCTTGGCGTTGCCCAATACCTGGGGCAGGTCATTCTCGCCATACAGGTCCAGCACGGGGATGCGCAATCGGCCCCAGTCATCCGTCCCCGGCGCGGACAGCGCCGCCCAGCCTTTGACCGCCGGCTCGTCATGGCTGGCCAGATAGCGGTAACTCATGCTGCATCCCAGGCTATGGGAGACGACGGCGATCTTGTCGTATCCCTTGCCCTTGAGGAAGGCCACGGCCTGGTACAGCCGGGCGGAGGACTCGGGAAAAGAGGAAAGGTAGTCCTCGGCCTTGGCGTCCGCGGCGAGCACCGGCATCTGCACCGACAGGGTGGTGTAGCCCGCGTCCGCCAAACGTTGGCGCAGCATGCCCACCAAGCCCCAATCCGGATGCACGCCGATGCCATGCACCAGCAACACTGCTCCCTTGGGCTTCGGCGCCTCGGTGTAGAGACTCAGATACTTGTGGCCGCTGGGCAAGGACAGCCAGACCGGGTCCCCGGTCAGCACGGCGGGCAGGATTTCGTCCGCCCATTTCTGTTCCCGGGCATAGTCGGCGGCATTTGCGGTCAGGGCGATGAGCAAGGTCAAAAGCAGCAGGAGGTAACGCATGGGGATCTCGCACAAGGTTGGGACAGAGCTAGTTTTTGGCCTCAAGCGGCCCACAGCATATAGGCCATACGTACCCCCAGAACATACAGCAGGCCGGCGAATATCCGCTTGAGCCGTTCCGCTGGCAGGGAATGGGTCAGGCGCGCGCCGATCGGCGCGGTCACCCAGCTTCCGCTGGCGATGGCCGCCAGCGCCGGCAGGTAAATGAACCCCAGGCTCCAGGCCGGCAAGCCCGCCGCTGTCTGTCCGGACAGCAGATAGCCCGTCACGCCGGCCAGGGCGATGGGCAGGC
>JBGSHR010000512.1:0-1501 GCA_041752155.1 Thiobacillaceae bacterium
CAGCCCGTTGAAAATGCCATTTTTCTGTGACCCGAGGTCAACGCGGCAAAGATAATCGAAGAAATCGAGCCGGCCCCGATTGATGCCAATCATACCCCAGAGTTCTTGCGATGACGGGGAAACCGCTCATCAGGGTGAACAAAAGGCCCGCAGATCGCCAAAATAGGCGAGCGATCAGGGCTGCCATCCCTCTTGGGGTACCGTACTTGTACAGATGGCGCATAACCAGGCTGATATTGTAGCCAGCGGCATGCATCAGGTAGCGCTTGGCAACATTGTCCATGCCACGAAGCGTCATACGGGCCATGTTGCCGCTGCATTTGAGGAAGGCGAAGCTTCGCTCCACCAGCCAGGACCTGAGACGGCTCAGGCGCTTCCCCTCGTTGCTGCGGGCGCGGCGGCGATTGGCGTGGAATTCGCGGCAGGCGTCCGTATCGCCATGCCAGCGACGGCGACGGGAAGCGTCACGCTCCGGGATGTAGGTCGTGACCCCCTGGTCGCGGTTGAGATGTTTGATCAGTTCTGCCTTGTGGTATCCCTTGTCCGCGACGGCGCAGAGGATCTCCGGGGCCTCGTCTCCGAGGCTTGCAAGGTTCTCGTTGGCGGCGGCCAGGGTCGCTTCCATGCTTGAAGTGTCGCCGCAGTCACCGGCATGGATCTCGGCGGCCAACATGGCGCCGGAGGTCAGGTCGATCGCATGCTCGGATTTGTAAGCGAGATGGGTGGTGCCATCCTTCATCTTGGTGATGCGAGAGTCGGGATCAGTTGTCGACTGCCAGTGGCGGTTGGACAGTTTCTTGCCTTTGCGCTTGCGGTCGAAGCGGACGACGGCGGCGACATCGACCGGCTCCACGCCGCCCTCGCGCATGAGTTCTTTGACGTAGTCGAGGTAGGAAGCGCCGGAATCTTTTCTGGCCAAGCGCTTGAGGGAGGCATTGGCCTCGATGGTGGTGGCGTCGACACCGGCAGCATAGGCGGAGATCAACCCCTGCCGGTGAACGATGGCCAGGATGCGCTGGAAGGCAGCCCGGTAGACCTCCATGGGCAGCCGATGTCGCCAGATGCTGAGGCTGGAATGGTCAGGTGTTGACTCATGAAGGGGAATACCCAGAAACGCGCGCAGCGAGAGCCGGTCCTGGCAGTTCCAGGCGATGGCCCGGTCGGAGGCAAACCCCTCCAGATAGCCGATGAACAGCATCCGGAAGTAGACTCCCGGCGGGATGGACGGCCTACCCTTGCTGGCAAAGCTTGGGGCGCAGAGGTCTTCCGCCCAGGAGTCAAATCCATCCTTGGCGAGAAGGTCGTTGAGTCGGGAGTAGAAGGGATGCCCCTTGCCCTTGGGAAGTTGATGCTGGCTGATCCACATCGTCTGCTGCTCGGGTTTGCGTCTACCAATCGCCATGCGGTATAACTCCTTGTTCTGGAATGGTAAATTCAGATTACCGCACCAGGCGATTGGGGCAATAGGTTTTACAGGGTTTTTGCGTTTTTCAACGGGCTG
>JBGSHR010000513.1:0-3833 GCA_041752155.1 Thiobacillaceae bacterium
TGCCCGCCGACCACCTGATCCGCGACGTGGCCGCCTTCCACGGCGCCGTGGCGGAGGGCTTGAAGGCCGTGGCGGACGGTTTCCTGGTCACCTTCGGCATCGTCCCAGACAGCCCGGAGACCGGCTACGGCTACATCCAGCGCGGCGACCCACTGGCCACCGGCAGCGCCCACCGCGTCGCCCGCTTCGTGGAAAAGCCCGACCGGGACAAGGCCGAGGCCTTCCTCGCCAGCGGCGACTACTTGTGGAACAGCGGCATGTTCCTGTTCAGCTGCCGCCAGTTCCTGGACGAGCTGGAGCATTTCCGCCCCGACATCCTCACCGCCTGCGAGCTGGCCATGAACGCCGGCGCCTCGGACCTGGACTTCCTGCGCCTGGGCAAGAGCGAATTCGAGGCCTGCCCGTCGGATTCCATCGACTACGCCCTCATGGAGCACACCGCCAACGCCGCCGTGGTGCCCACCGACATCGGCTGGAACGACATCGGTGCCTGGTCGGCCCTGTGGGACGTGGGCGACAAGGACGCCGCCCAGAACGTGGCCCGGGGCGATGTCTATCTGGATGGGGTCACCGGCAGCCTGGTGCGCGCCGAATCCCGCATGGTGGCCGCCATCGGCGTGGACAACCTGCTCATCATCGAGACCGCCGACGCCGTGCTGGTGGCCGACAAGTCCCGCGCCCAGGACGTGAAGAAGGTGGTGGAACACCTCAAGGCCAACGGCCGCAGCGAACACGAGTTCCACACCCGGGTCTACCGCCCCTGGGGCTGGTACGAAGGCATCGACGCCGGCCAGCGCTTCCAGGTCAAACGCATCATGGTCAAGCCCGGCGAGAAGCTCTCCCTGCAGATGCACCACCACCGCGCCGAACACTGGGTAGTGGTGTCCGGCACCGCCCGGGTCACCTGCGACGATCAGGTGCTGGTCATCTCCGAGAACCAGTCCACCTACATCCCCCTGGGCAGCACCCACCGCCTGGATAACCCCGGCAAACTGCCCCTGCACCTGATCGAGGTGCAGTCCGGCTCCTACCTGGGCGAGGACGACATCGTGCGCTTCGAGGACATCTACCAGCGTACGTGACTAACCTTCCCCCTCTCCCTCGGGGAGAGGGGCAGGGGAGAGGGCGGCGACCGAACAGGTCGCCTTTTCAGTCCAGGATCAGACCCCGCCACCATGAACAAACGCGCCTCCGGCCCCCCCAGACGTCCCCGCAACCCGGTGGCCAAGGCCGTGCGCACCCCCGCCTTCAAGCAGCAGGTGGTGCCGGACAAACGTTGGAAGGAGCGGGTGAAGGGGGAGGAGGGGAAGGTGCCTGATGAATCCAGCGGAGAGGTGGATACGGCGGGTGATAGCGAAGAACAGTGTTAAGGGGGCGTAATTAGGCAATCAATTCGGGTTTGACCCCTTTAGCTCGGTAATACTTTAAACGGAAGCGCTCAAGCAGCAGATCTAGAAGCTTGGGAGGCTGCCCGGTGGCAGAATAAACGGCACGGGCAGTCGTCGGTGTTGTTGGACAAATAGTGCAATATGAATCAACTGGTTACAACATGACACAAGATTATCCACCCTGTCCAACAAGACATTTATGCCGACAGTTGTCGGCTAATCGGCTTTGGGGGACTAGACATGCCTGATGGATTTCAACTCTCGCCGGATAGAAAGGAAATCTACGGCCGCATCCGACGATTTGCTGCTCTCACAAACAATGAGGAACTTAGGTCGCTGATGTGGCGCCTTGGAGAAGTTGTTGCTGACCGTGACTGCTCCGAGGTAATTGCATCTGAATGCAAAGCCCTTTATGGACTCGTTGGTGAGGCTCTGAAAGCGAAACTCGTTCCACTTCTAGCCGACCATGAGTCCCGCATTGCCCGAAAGCGAAAGAGCATGGATCGCTTTGAAGCCGTTCGAGTGACCAAAGATTTATCGCTGGCCAACCAGCTTCGTGATTTCTATTTCTCACTATCTGAAGATGACCTTCAAGTTATTTGGAACAACGGAGAAAACCAGCTTCCAGAAGACGAAAAGAATCTTGTCCGCATAGCGCTCCGCAACAAACTTGGCATTGCAGTAACTCCGGCAAGCTCAACGGAAGTTTGCAGCCAGTGCTTCTTGCCGAAGTCTAGTTGTGTCTGCGAGCGGGGTTGGTGGTGAGTCTTACTCAACAGTCCCCCAACTCGGCAGTCAACCGGACCTGAACGAAAATCCGCGCAGACCGGTTACTACTACGTTATGCATCTCAAAGGGAGCGTTCACATGTTGCCGAAGTCTGCCGAAGAGTTAGAAAAGATTCGCACTTCCTGTAAGACCATGGTCAAGAAGCGCGCTGCCGTTTCGGGTGGTGCCGCGTTGATTCCGGTTCCTGGCGCTGACATTGCCGCTGACATCAGCATGCTGTTGGAGTTGATTCCGGCGATCAATCGAAAGTTCGGCCTTACCCCTGAGCAAATCGATGAGCTCGATTCAAAGCACAAGGCACTCATTTACGCCATGATCAAGAAGGTCGGCACCGACCTTGTTGGGAAGGTCATTACAAAGCAGCTGGTGTTGGCCGCGCTCAAGAAGGTTGGCATCCGCATGGCGGCCAAACAGGTGCTGAAATACATTCCGCTTGCCGGTCAAGCCGCCGCAGCAGCACTAAGCATTGCGGCAATGATGTATGTCGGCAACTCACACGTCGACGAGTGCTTCGATATTGCCAAGGGTGCAATTGGTAAGAGTAAGTGAGTGCAGCCCGCGTAGATACTGTTATCTCCGTCATGCGTAGGCAATAGGGACGCGAGGTAATAGGGCACGGTAATAGACGGTAATAGGGGACGCACCACGGTTACGAAAAATTTCACTGCCTCAAACGGCGATCAATCCGCGTTACAGCGGAACATCAGGCCGCTTCCTCCATGGGCAAAGGCAGTTGAAACCGCCCCTCCACCACCCCACGCACGGTGATGTCCTCATCCAGCGCTTCCCAACGCAGCGCGGCGCCATTCAGGCATAGCTCGACCTGGGCCAGCGCCTCGTCCGGGGCATGGGCGAGAAGCCGAAAACGCACCGCCGGAAATCCGATTTGCCGGCCGTCGGTCAGTTCGATGAAGACCATCCTGTTTGCCACCCAGGCCCGGATGGCGCGGGGGTCGAGTTCAAGAGTCAGTGCCACTACCCAACCACCCGCATAGACAAATCCACCGCCCGCACCGTCTTGGTCAGCGACCCGACCGAGATCCGGTCCACGCCGGTTTCGGCGATGGCGCGCAAGCCCTCCAGCGTGATCCCCCCCGAGGCTTCTAGCTGGGCGCGGCCGGCGGTGAGGGCCACGGCGGCGCGCATCTGCTCCAGGTCGAAGTTGTCCAGCAGGATGAGCCGGGCGCCGGCGGCCAGGGCCTCCTCCAGTTGCGCCAGGGTTTCCACCTCGATCTGCACCGTAATCTCCCCTCTCCCCCCGAGAGAGGGGGAGGGGGTGAGGGAGCCCGTCCTGTTTACCTGCCCCGCTAGCTGGAAGGCCGCCGCCAGGGCGGGACGGATGCCGCCGGCGGCGGCGATGTGGTTTTCCTTGATGAGGATGCCGTCGTACAGGCCGATGCGCTGGTTCTCGCCGCCGCCGCATTTCACCGCGTATTTCAGGGCCAGGCGCAGGCCCGGCAGGGTCTTGCGGGTGTCGTAGATTCTTGCCCGGGTGCCGGCGATGGCTTGGGCGTAGCGCCGGGTTTCGGTGGCCACGCCAGACAGGGTTTGCAGGAAGTTGAGGGCCGGGCGCTCGGCGGACAGCAGGGCGCGGGCGTTGCCGGTGATCTCGCACAGGGTCTGGCCGGGCTGGACCGCCTCGCCATCCCGAGATCG
>JBGSHR010000514.1:0-2143 GCA_041752155.1 Thiobacillaceae bacterium
TCGCCGGCGATGCCGCCGCCGTGGCGCGCACCGTGACCATCGCCATGAGCGACGCCATGCGCTTCACCCCCGACGACCTCCAGGTGAAGCGCGGCGAGACCCTGCGCTTCGTGCTCAAGAACGACGGTGCGATGCTGCACGAGATGGTCATCGGCACCCGGTCGGTGCTGAAGGAACACGCCGCCCTGATGCGGAAATTCCCCGACATGGAACACGACGAGCCCTACCTGGCCCACGTCGCCGCCGGCCGGCAAGGCGAGATCGTCTGGCGCTTCAACCGGGCCGGGGACTTCGACTTCGCCTGCCTGATCCCCGGCCACTACGAGGCCGGCATGGTGGGCAAGATCCGAGTGCGGCCCTGAGCGGGAGCGTGAGTCGATGAAGCCGAATCCGACCGTGGCAAGGCGGAACGCCACGATCCGCGCGCTTCCCTCGATACGGCGCGACGCGCCTACTCGGGACGAACGGCTTCCCGCCCGATCGGCGCCGCCCCGTTCGTGCTGAGTGCCTTGCGCAGCAAGGTGTATCGAAGCATGAACGGCGCGGAAACGGATTCGGTATGAGTCCCCCGTTCCGTCCGCTCCATCTACTGCTGCACGTGCGCTCGGCCCTGGTGGCCATCGTCATGCTCTCGGTGCCCTTCGCCCTGGTCAAGCAATGGCGCCTGGCGCGCGGTCTGGAAGGCTAGCCTGCCCGTAGCCCGGAGGAGCGCCGTAGCCCGGAGGAGCGTAGCGAGTCCGGGAGCCCCGCGCGGCCATTTCCCCGGACTCGCTGCGCTCCTCCGGGCTACCCGAGGCGGCCTAGGCCGAATCCGCCTGATGCGTTCGCCCCCTGACAACAAGCCGCGTTCCAGGGACATGACACAGATGTAATCCCCGCGTCAGGCTGGCGTGGGGATCGCCCGCCGATACTGGCATCACCTCGAAGCCAGGAGCCCCGCGTGAAGACCCCCACATTCCCCGCCCTGCTGCTCGCCCTCGCCGCCCAATCGGCCTGGGCGGCCTCCCCCGCCCCCGTGGTGGACGTGTACAAAAGCCCCACCTGCGGCTGCTGCGTGAAATGGGTGGACCACCTGAAGGCCAACGGCTTCCAGGTGCGCAGCCACGACACGGACGACGTGGTGCGGCACAAATACCGCTTGGGCGTGCCCCCCGGCCTGGGCTCCTGCCACACCGCCGAGGTGGCGGGCTACGTCATAGAAGGCCATGTGCCGGCGCGGGAGATCAAGCGTCTGCTCAAGGAACGGCCCCGCGCCCGGGGCCTGGTGGTGCCCGCCATGCCGGTGGGCTCGCCGGGCATGGAAGAAGGCCAGCGCAAGGATCCCTACCAGGTGCTGGCCATCGACCCGGACGGCAACACCCGGACCTACGCCCGTTATTGACCCCCCTCGACCCGCCACCGGCCATGACCCCTAGGAGATCACCCATGAAAGCCACCACCACCGCCCTCGTGTTCGGCCTCGCCCTCGCCCCTGTTCTGCCCGCCCTGGCCGCTGAGCACAACCACGACGGCCATGCCATGGGGCAAGGCCAGCCCATGGCAAACATGGCGGCGGCCTGGGCCGACGGCACCGTCAAGAAGATCAACCCGGACGCCGGCAAGGTGACCATCACCCACGGCCCCCTGAGCAGCCTGGACATGCCCGCCATGACCATGGTGTTCCGGGTGAAGGACCCGACCTGGCTGGAACAGATGAAACCCGGCGACCGCATCCGCTTCGTCGTGGAACGACTCAACGGCGCGCTGACCGTCACCGATATCCAGGCCAGCCGCTAGCGGAAGTTGTGTTCCAACACCAAACCCGAGAGGAGAAGTCCATGAAATCGATGCAACGCAGCACCCTGGTTCTCGCCATGGCCATGGCCATGTCCCTGCCCGCCGGCGTGATGGCCGCCGACGCGGCCAAGGACGAACACGGCAGCCACCACCCGGACCAGACGCCAGCAGCTGCCCAAGCGGCCACCCAACCTGAAACCGCGCCGGCGGCCATGCCCCAGGCCCGCATGCAGACCCTGCGCGCGCGCATGCAGGACATGCGCCGCACTCGCGATCCCGCCAAGCGCATGCAGATGATGGAAGCACAGATGAAGCTGATGGAAGGCATGGCCAAGGACATGGAGCCCTGCATGATGGCGCGCGGCGC
>JBGSHR010000515.1:0-2133 GCA_041752155.1 Thiobacillaceae bacterium
GCGCCGGCGAGGGGGTCCGGGCGGTCAACAGCGGCGGGGTTTCCCTCGGCGGGACCGGCTTGGGTTGCGCTTCCGGCGTGGCGGTCACTTCCTCGATGGCAGGCAGTGCCTTAGGGGGCTCAGGCGCGGGGGAAACGAGACGGGCGTTGATCACCACGGTGCGCGGCGTCTCCTTCATCTGCGCCGGCTGCAATAGCAGGATGGCCGCCAGGTGCAAGGCCAGGGACAGGAACAAGCCTTGAACGATGGGTAGGCGCGGCAGGGTTTGCCAAGTGTGGGGAGACGTCATGGCGCAAGTATATAAAGCCGATCTCTTCCTGGCGCGTGAACGGCTATCCTGACGAAATACAACAGAGGAGACAAACCATGAAAAAGCTATGGTTGTTGTGCGTCCTGATGGTCGCCAATGCCTGGGCGGGCGAGGTCGAGCTGCGCAAGGTCGCGCTCAAGTCCGGCGACGTGGAAGTGCCGGCCGAGATCGCCGTACCGGCCGGCAAGGGGCCGTTCCCGCCGGTGCTGTTCATCCACGCCAAACGCGGCTATGACGAGGCGGAGCGCGCCCACATCAAAGAGTTGGCCGGCCAGGGCTACCTGGTGGTGGCGCCGGATTGGCAGTCGGGGCGCATGATCGAGCGCTGGCCAGCGGAACACGATCCGGCCACGGAAAACGACGTGGAGGCCGGCCTGGACTACCTCATGGCCCTGCCCGAGGCGTGCAAGCAGCCGGTGGGCGTCGTCGGCCTGTCGCGCGGGCCGTATTACGCCATCCGCCTGGCGGCCAAGCGGGGCAAGGACATCGCCGCCATCGTCAGTTACTACGGGCATATGCAGAACCCCAACGCGCCTGAGCCGGACCAGTTGTTCCGGGTGGCGCCGGAGCTCACCCGGATCACCACCCCCATGCTGTTCCTGATCGGCGAGGCGGATTTCGAGCTGCGCCGCATGAGCGGCGGGCGCGCCTTCTACACCCTGTGGGAGCGCGGCGTGCCGGTGGAATACCAGGTCTATCCCCTGGCCCGGCGCGCCTTCGACTTCCGCGCCGACCAGGGACCGGAGGAGAAGATCGCCATGCGCCATGCCCGCCTGCGGGCGGACAAGTGGCTCAAGCAGTGGATGCGGATCGCGCCGGACGGCGGTTGCAGCTAGGCCGGCCGGCTGCCGTGCCCGAGGCGGTTATTTGTCGCCGTTGGCCGCGTTGAGCATGGCATCCAGCTGATCGGCGGGACGGTAGCCGGGGACGCGCTTGCCGTTGGCGAAGATCATGGCGGGTGTGCCGTCGATGCGCAGCTTCTGTCCCAGGGCCAGGTTTGCGTCCAGGGGATTGGCGCAATCCGCCTTGCCGGTCGGCAGCTTGCCCTTGAGCATGAGGTCCTGCCAGGCCTGGGCCCGGTCCTTGCTGCACCAGACCAGCTTGGATTTGCGCTCGGCGTCCGGGTGCATGGCCAGGGGGTAAGGGAAGATATAGACGGTCAGGTTGTCCAGCTTGGCCAGTTCCGCCTCCGCCTTCTTGCAGTAGGGGCAGTCCGGATCGGAGAACACCGCCAGTTTGCGTTTGCCCGCGCCTTTGACGATCTTGATGGCGTTCTGCAGGGGCAGGCTGTTCCAGCTCACCGCGGTGAGCTGATCCATGCGTTCCCGCGTCAGGTTGCGCTGGGATTTGACGTCCAGCATGTCGCCCACCATCACGCTACGGCCCTTGGTGTCGACATAGACCACCATGGGACCGTCGTTGCCGTCGATCACCACTTCCATGATGCCCGGCATGCCGGTCTTGGCGATGCTCTTGATCTGGGCGCTGGGGGCGAGGGTCTTCACCGCCTGGCGGATGTCGGCATCGCCGGCCCAGGCGGTCAGCGCTGGGGTGGTGAGGGCGCAGGCCAGGGTAAGGGTGGCCAGGAAGGTTTTCATCGTGTGCTCCAGTGGTGATTACAGAATGGCGTGGCGGGTGAGGGCCTGGTTGACCGGGTCGATCTGCCCGGCGAGGGTCATGCCCCAGTTGCGCAGGGCTTGGGTAAGGCCGTCCGGACGGGCAAAAAGTTTCTTCAGGCCGCCGGTGGTGAATTGCATGCTGGCCACGTCCTCCCTGCGCCGGGCGGCGTAGGCGGTGAGGCGGCCGATCTCGCCGGGGTCGCC
>JBGSHR010000516.1:0-16577 GCA_041752155.1 Thiobacillaceae bacterium
GCCACATCGCCAATGCCGCCCCCGCCCCCGGTGGCGGCTGGGACGTGCTGGCGGTGGTGCTGAGCCCCAGCATGGAAGCCGGCGAGGTGCGCCTCAAGAGCCGGGATGGCGCCCCCCTGGCGTTCCGGCCCCTGCCCTATCCGGTGTGACGCTGCGCCCAGGCGCTGCAAACCAAGACTGAACAGGGGAGTGCACGCCTTGGTGACCAGCTACAGCTTCTTCGTCTGGTATCGGGTGAAGGCTGGCGAGGCGAGCGAGGCAGAACCGCTGATCCGCGCCATGCAGGCGCGCCTGGCCTGCCGCACCGGCATCCGCGGCCATCTGATGAAGAAAAGACAGGAACCGGATTTGTGGATGGAGACCTATGTCGGCATTGCCGACGCCCCCGCCTTCGAGGCCCAGCTGGCCCGGGCGGTGAGCGAGTTCGACGTGGAGATGTTTCTCCTGGATGAGCGGCATACCGAGTGTTTCAACGCCGATGCAAGCCCCGGCGCAACCTGTGAGCAAGCCCTTTGAACGAGCCCCCCACCCGCACCATGCTGAAACCCGGCGAACGCAAACTGCAAATTCTGCAAGTCCTGGCCCAGATGCTGGAGGCCGCCCAGGTGGAGAAGATCACCACGGCGGGCCTGGCCGCCCGCCTGGAGGTGTCCGAGGCCGCCCTGTACCGGCACTTCGCCAGCAAGGCCCAGATGTACGAGGGCCTCATCGAGTTCATCGAACAGACCCTGTTCGCCCTCATCAACCGCATCAGCGCCGAGGAGACCCAGGGCCTGGCCCAGGTCAAGGCCATGGCCCAGCTCCTGCTGGCCTTCGCGGAAAAGAATCGGGGCATGACCCGGGTACTGATCGGCGAGGCCCTGGTGAACGAGAATGAGCGTCTGCAGGCCCGGGTGAATCAACTCCTGGACCGGGTGGAGGCCAGCCTCAAACAGTCCCTGCGCATCGCCGCCAGCCAGGGCGACATGGCACCGACCCAGGACGTGGCAGCCAGCGCCAACCTGCTCATGAGCTGGGTGCAAGGACGCTGGCAACAGTTCGCCAAGAGTGGGTTTTCCCGCCCCCCCCTGACTCAATGGGAGGGGCAGTGGGCTCTGCTGGCGCGGGGTTTGCGGCCCTAAGGAGACACTGATTTAGGCGGCACCGCACACCGGACAAGCCGGGTCCTGCTTGAGACGCAGGCTGCGCCAATCGGCGGCCAGGGAGTCGTAGAGCAGCAGGCGTCCCGACAGGCTCTCCCCCGTCCCGATCAAGAGCTTCAGGGCCTCGCTGGCCTGAAGCGCGCCCACCACCCCCACCAGGGGCGCGAACACCCCGAACTCGGCGCAACGCATTTCCGCATCCTGGGCCTGCTCGGGAAACAGGCAGGCATAGCAGGGCGCCCCGGACTGGCGTAGATCGAACGCGGCAATCTGCCCGTCGAACCGCACCGCCGCGCCGGACACCAGGGGCTTGCGGTGTTTGACGCAGGCCCGGTTGACGGCATGGCGGGTGGCAAAGTTGTCCGAGCAATCCAGCACCACATCGGCCTTGGCCACGGCTGCATCCAGAGGTGCGCCGGCCAGCTTTTCCTGCAAAGCCAAGACCGCCACGTCCGGGTTCATGGCCGCCATGCGGCCGGCCGCCGAGACCGCCTTGTTCACGCCGAGGCTGGCCATGTCATGGGCGATCTGGCGTTGCAGGTTGGTCAGTTCCACCACATCGTGGTCGGCCAGGGTGATATGTCCCACGCCCGCCACCGCCAGATACAAGGCGACCGGCGAGCCCAGGCCGCCGGCACCGATGATTAATGCATGGGAAGCTAGCAGCCGTTCCTGGCCGCCGATGCCGATCTGATCCAGCAGGATGTGGCGGGAATAGCGCAGCAGCTGAGTGTCGTTCATAGCCGGTAAGCGGAGAGAGTGAACGGCAAGACGGGCGAGTGCTTGCTCACCAGACCCTACTTGTATTGGCGCCACTCCACCGGGGTCTCGTCCCGGTCGCCGTGGGGCCGCTTGTCCCAGGCTTCCACATGGGCCTGGTAGTTCTTGGTACGGACCTCCGGCTTGTCCATGTTCTCCAACTGCACCCGCTCGGCGTAGTAGACCAGCGCGCGCTTGATGCGGATCAGAAGGGTGTTCTCGATGTGGAAACCCTGGGCCAGGAGCTGATTTTCCAGATCCTGGAGGGTGTAGTCGGCCACGCAGTACTGGACTTGCAGCATACGCTCACCAAGGACGCTGACCGTCAGGCGCGGCATTGCGGTCAACAGCGCCAGGGCGCGCTGGAGTTGGCCGGGAGGCAAGGGATGGAAGACGATCTCGCGACGTTTCTCGATGTCGCAGGGCGTCGTCATCCCCGTTCCCCTAGTCCTTGCGGTCTTGCAGGATAGCCAGACCCTTCAGCAGGATAAGGGCCTGGTTGAACTGATAGTCGGATTTGCTGGCCAGTTCGCCCCGCTCCACCTTGGTCTTGTCGTCTTTCGTGGCGCCTTTCTTGTCGGCATCCGCGTCGGTCTTGCTGTCCTTGGCCTTGGCGCCCGGCTCGGCGTCGCCATCCAGGGGATTGGCCAAATGCTTGTCCAGGTCGGCTTCATGCAGCTCCATCTTGGAGCCATCTTTGGTGGAGATGGTCGCCTCGTCCACGACGATGTCGGGGGTGATGCCCTTGGCCTGGATGCTGCGACCGTTGGGCGTGAAATAACGGGCGGTGGTGAGCTTGATGGCGGTGCCGTTATTGAGGGGCAGAATGGTCTGCACCGAGCCCTTGCCGAAGCTCTGGGTTCCCACCACCAGGGCGCGCTTGTGATCCTGCAATGCCCCGGCGACGATCTCGGAGGCGGAAGCGGAACCGCCGTTGACCAACACCACCATGGGCACGCTCTTGGTCCAGGCGGGCAGGTTCTTCAGATAATCGGCCTCGCCCGGGCGCAGGTAATTTTGCTTGCTGTTGGTCAGGCGCATCTTGGCGTCTTCGGTGCGTCCGTCGGTGTAAACCACCAGATCGCCGGCCTTGAGGAAGGCGCCGGAGACGGACACGGCGGTATTGAGCAGGCCGCCCGGGTCGTTGCGCAGGTCCAGCACCAGACCCTTGGGGGCGCCTTTGTTCTGTTCCTGCAGATCGTTGAGGGCGGAAACCAGATTTTCGCCGGTGTGCTCCTGGAATTGGGTGATGCGGACATAGCCAAAACCGGGCTCCGCCAGTTTGTACTTGACGCTCTTGATCTTGATCACCGCCCGGGTCAGGGTGAGGGTGAGCGGCTTGTTCTCGCCTTTGCGCACGATGGTGAGGGTGATGTCGGTGCCGGGCTTGCCGCGCATCTTCTTCACCGCATCATTGAGGCTCAAGCCCTTGACCGGCGTGTCATCCAGCTTGATCACCAGGTCGCCGGCCTTGACGCCGGCCTTGAAGGCGGGCGTGTCCTCGATGGGGGACACCACCTTGACGAAGCCGTCCTCCATGCCCACCTCGATGCCCAGGCCGCCGAATTCGCCCTGGGTGCCCACCTGCAGTTCCTTGAAGGCCTCGTTGTCCAGGTAGGTGGAATGGGGATCCAGGCCGGACAACATGCCGTTGATGGCCTCGGTGATGAGTTTCTTGTCCTCCACCGGCTCCACGTAATCGCTCTTGATCTTGCCGAAGATCTCCGTGAAGGCGCGCAGATCCTCGATGGGCAGCGGCTCGGGTTCGTGCTCCGCGATAGCCGAATAGTTCAAGGACAAGGCGGCGCCGAACACGACGCCGGTTACCACGAGACTGATTTGTTTTAGCTTGCCTGACATGCTGCCTCTTGCTTACTTGAGATTGACCCAGACGAGGGGATCGAAGGGTTTTCCCTGATGGCGCAGCTCGAAGTAAAGACCTGGTTCGTCCTGACCTCCGGTGGCCCCTACGCTTGCCACCACATCCCCCGCGCGCACGGGTTCACCCGGTTGTTTATACAAGCTTTCATTATTGCTGTATAGGCTGAGGTAGCCGTCGCCGTGGTCGATGATCAGCAGGTTGCCGAACCCTCGCAGCCAGTCCGAGAAGGCCACCTTGCCGGTGCCCACCGCGCGCACCTCGGCACCTTGCCGGGCACGGATGAACAGCCCCTTCCACGCAGGGCCGCCGCCTTCCCTCCCCTGGCCGAACTTGCTCAGGATCTCACCGGCCACGGGCAGGGCCAGCTTGCCCTTCAAGCGCGTGAAGTTCAGGCCGGCCAGGCTGGCATCCACCACCCGCTCCACGCGTTGGCCGGTTTTCCCGGCAATGATCTTCTTGTTGGGACGGGATAGTTTGGCGAGGCGTTCAATCAGGCGGGTCAGGCGTTTTTCATTGCGCACCAGCGTATCGATCTCGTGGCGTTGGTTGCGAATTTGCTGGGAAAGCCGGTACAGCACCTGCTGACGTTCCGACTTTTCCGCCTCCAGGGCCTGTTTCTGGGCGACATGCTCATTCTTCACCTGGGCCAAGCTGGCATTCTGGCGCTGGGTTTGCTCCTGCAATGCGCTCAGGCGCGCCAGGGTGGCCCGGTGCCGGCCGATCAGCTCCGCTCGGGCGCGGCCGATATAACCGTAGTACTCCAGGTTGCGCGCCACCTCGCCCGGGTCCTGGCCATTGAGCATCAGCTTGATGGCATCGCCCTCGCCCTGCATATAGCGTTCCCGCAATAGCTCGGCCAGGCGCCGCTGCTGGTCCGCCAACTCGGTGCGAGTGGCCTGGGTATCCACATTCAGGGTTGCCAGCTCCCGGGACAGGTCGCGCTGGCGAGCCACCAGTTTGCGCAGGCCACGGTTCACATCGGAAATGCGCCGTTCGGATTTCTTCAGGGCGTCCGCCACCTCGCTGCGGTCTTCGCTCGCCTGTTCCAGTTCCTGTTGCAGGGCCTGGATGCGGTTTTGCAGCTCCTTGAGTTCCTCTTGCTTGCCATTATCCGGGGCGGCAAGGGCCACCGGGGCGAGCAGCAACCCCAGGCTGAGCAGACGCCAGGGCGTCGCGAATGAGAAGGAAAGACCCGCCATGAATAAACGCTGAACCAACAATCGTTTCATTGTCCCACCAGCCCGTACATTTCCACACTTGGACATTTCGGGCCCGGGACATCTCCGCTCCCTACGGCACCCCGGCCCGGGCGGAAGTTCACTCGAACTCGATCAGGGCGTGTCCGGTCATCTCCATGGGCTGGGCCAGACCCATCATCTTGAGCAGGGTGGGCGCCACGTCCTCAAGGGCGCCGCTATGCTCAAGACGGGCATGACGGCCGATGTAGAGGCAGGGCACCAGATTGGTGGTGTGGGCGGTATGGGGCTGCTTGTTGGTGAGATCCAGCATGGTTTCGGCGTTGCCATGGTCGGCGGTGATGAGCACCTCGCCGCCGATGGATTGCATCGCCTCCACCGCGCGGCCAACGCATTCGTCCACCACCTCCACCGCCTGTTTCGCCGCCGCGAAGATACCCGTGTGGCCCACCATATCAGAGTTGGCGAAGTTGCAGATGATGGCGTCGTACTTGCGGCTCTGGATCGCTTCCACCAACTTGTCGGTCACCTCGTAGGCGCTCATCTCCGGCTTGAGGTCATAGGTCGCCACATCCGGCGATTTCACCAGAATGCGGTCCTCGCCCGGATAGGCGATCTCCTCGCCGCCGTTGAAGAAATAGGTGACATGGGGATATTTCTCGGTTTCCGCGATGCGCAACTGATGCAGCCCCTCATGGGCGATGTACTCGCCGAAGCCGTTGCGGATGCGTTCGGGCGGAAAGGCCACGTCCACGTCGAATTCGTCGCTGTAGCCGGTCAGGGTGCAATAGGCGGCAAGCTTGGGCTGGCGTTCCCGTTCGAATTCGGCGAAGTCCGGTTCGATGAAGGTGCGGGTGAGCTGGCGCGCCCGGTCGGAACGGAAGTTCATGAAGACGATGGCATCACCATCCCGCATCTGCACGGGGGCTTCCCCCGGGGGCACGATGGCGGTGGCCTTGACGAATTCATCGTTCTCGCCCCGCGCGTAGGCCTTTTCCAGGCCCTCCAGGGCGTTGGGCGCGGTGTAATCCGCCCGCCCCAGGGTCAGTAGGTCATAGGCCGCCTTCACCCTCTGCCAGCGGTGGTCCCGGTCCATGGCGAAATAACGACCAATGATGGAGGCAATGCGCCCACCCTTGAGGGAGTCGATCTTGTCCTGGAGCTTGACCAGGTAGGCCTGCGCACTTCTGGGGGGGGTGTCGCGCCCATCCAGGAAGGCATGCACATAGACCTGCTTCACCCCCTCCTGAACCGCCATTTCCAGCATGGCGTGGATATGGTTTTCGTGGCTGTGGACACCGCCGTCGGACAACAGGCCGAGAATGTGCAGCGCGCCGTGATTGGCCTTGACCTTGGCCAAGGTGTCCTTAAGCGGCAGATTGAGGAAGAAATGGCCGTTGTTGATGGCCCGGTCGATGCGGGTGAATTCCTGATACACCACCCGGCCGGCGCCGATATTGAGATGCCCCACCTCAGAGTTGCCCATCTGCCCCGCAGGCAAACCGACGGCCGCCTCGGACGCCTGGATCAGGGTGTGGGGATAGGCCTTCCAGAGCCGGTCCCAATTGGGCTTGTGGGCACAGGAAATGGCATTGTAGGAATCAGGATGACGACAGCCGAAGCCATCAAGAATAATGAGGAGGACGGGCTTGACGGCGGAGTCTGGCATTAGCAGATTTTATCTTCATTGACAGTCACTTATAGGCGAGTATTTTAGTATATTTGAATACTTCACGCGATATACTCGACATGACGGTTCAGTTACACAACAAACACGGAGACACCATGGCCACCGAGTCCACGGAACTCATCGACAAGGACGAACACATCGAACAGGCCTCCCGCGCCCTCAAGGCCATGTCCCACCCATTGAGACTCAAGATTCTCTGTGTATTGGGCGACAAGGAAGTGAGCGTGCAGGACATTGTCGAGAACGTAGGCACCTCCCAGAGCAACATCTCCCAGCACTTGGCGATCCTGCGTGACAAAGGTGTGTTGCGTACCCGTAAGGACGCCAATCGGGTCTACTACCGGGTGGGCGACACCCGCACGCTGCAACTCATCGGCATGATGCGCGATGTTTTCTGTGGCTTCGTCAAGTAGACCAACATCTGTCAGCCTTTTTTATCTATACATAAATAAAATCTATTGCTATATTAGCGCCTACTGATATTTGACCGCACACGCCAGTGCGGCAACTGCTCTCAGGAAGGAGTTAGATATGCATCATGCCAAGCTGCAAAAGCTGGCGGTCGCCGTGCTGTTGGCCCTGGCCACCCAGGGCTCTTGGGCAGACACGCTGGAATTCCGGCAATGCGTGGATGCCGCCCTGAGCCAGAATCCCGATCTGTCCATCAGCAAGGCCCAGATCGAGCAAGCCCAGGCCGCCGTGCGCGAAGCCAAGGGCAACAGACTGCCCCGGCTCAATCTGTCCCTCACCGCCTCCCGCAGCAACGACGCCCTGAGCGTTTTTGGCATGAAATTGGGGCAGCGCCAAGCCTCGTTCAACGACTTCGGCCTGAGCGAATATACGGGAATAGGTAGCGTCCAGCCGCGCACCCTCAACCACCCCGATGCGATAAACAATTTCAATACCCGCATTGAACTACTGGTACCGGTCTACAACGGCGGCATGGTGTCCAGCTACGTGGACACGGCCCAGGCCTATGTCCGCGCGGCCCAGTCCGGCGACCAGATGGCGCGCCAGCAGATCATCAAGCGCGTGCTCATGGCCTACCAGGGGGTGCATACCGCCCGCGCCTACATCAAGGTGGCGGAGCAGGGCCAGGCTGCCGCGGAAGAATTCGTGCGCATCACCGAGAAGTTGCACAACCAGGGCATGGCGGTGAAAAGCGACCTGCTGTCGGCCCGAGTCAACCTGGAAGAGGTTCGGCTCAAGCTGACCGAGGCCAGGAACGCCGAGGCCACGGCCCTGGACCAACTTCATCTGCTCATGGGCAAGCCTTTGGACGAGGCCCTGGATGTGGGTGCGCCGGTCATGCCCGCCATGCTGGCCGGGAACGACGCCGACTTGCGCCGCCAAGCCAGGGATAACGCGCCCGGCCTGAACGCCCTGCGCCACCAAGCGGATGCCGCCGGTGCCCAGGCGCGCGCCGCCAGGGCGAGCAAGAAACCCAAGTTCAACGTCATGCTGCGCCAGGACTGGAACGACGACACCCTGGGCCTCGACGCCGCGTCCTACACCGCGGCAGGCGTACTGTCCTGGAACATCTTCGACGGCGGCAGCAGCAATGCCGCCGTCGACAAGGCCGAGGCCGCCCGTTCGGAACTTGCCGCCAAGCTACGCCAGGCCGAGGACGGCATCGGTTTCCAGGTCACCGAAGCACGGCGCAAGGCCGAAGAGGCGGGGGTAAAAAGCGCCGCCCGGGATAGCGCCCTGGAACAGGCGAGCGAGGCCCAACGCCTAGTGCAGAAGCGCTACGAGAACGGCCTCACCACCCTTGTCGAGCTGCTCGCCGCCCAGGCCCAGCTCGACAAGGCCCGCGCCGACCAGGTGGCCGCGCGCTATGACCAAGCCGTCTACCGTGCCGAGCTGAAACGCGCCGCGGGCGTGCTAACCCCGGAAACATTCTGATCCCATGGTGCATGACATGACCCAACGCGTTTACATGAAAACCCTCGTGCTCACCCTGTCCCTGGCCACCCTGGCCGGCTGCGGCGGCAAAGACCATCAGCAAGCCGCCCAGGCGACCCACCCCACGGTGCAGGCCCAGGTCAGCGAGATTCAGCCCGTGGAAACCCAGGCCACCTCCGTCACCCCGGGTAGCGTGGTCGCCCTCGAATCGGTGCGCGTGGCTTCGCGCCTGATGGGCTACATCAAGGACATCGCCGTGGTGGAAGGCCAGGCGGTGAAAGCGGGCCAGCGTCTGTTTACCATCGACCCCCTGGATATCGAAGGGGCTGTGGCCCAGGCCAAGCTGGGCCTGCAGCAGGCCGAGGATGCCAGCAAGGACGCCAAGGCCGACTACGAGCGCTTTGCCGCCCTGTACAAGGACGAAGTGGTCTCCAAGCAGCACTACGAGAAGATGAAGCTCAACTACGAGATCGCCGCGTCCCGCGCCGCCCAGGCCAAGGCCGGGCTCCATACCGCCCAGGGACAGATGCGCTATGCCACGGTGACCTCCCCCATCAACGGCATCGTCACCCAGAAGCTGGCCATGGAGGGCGACATCGCCGCGCCCGGCCATCCCGTCCTGATGGTGGAAAACCCCAACAAGCTCCAGGTGCAAACCACCGTGCCCGAGGCCCTGTTCAAGACCCTGCGGACGGGCCAGACGGTGCGGGTGGAAATCGACGGCCAGGAGGGAGTTCTGACCGCCAAGGTGGCGCGCCTGTCTCCCGCCGCCGACCCCATGACCCACACCTACTTGGTCAAGCTGGACGTGGCCGCGCCGGGACTGAAGAGCGGCGCCTTCGCCCGGGTGCTGTTCCCCACCGGTAACAGGCAAGTGCTGACCGTGCCCAAGGGCGCGCTGCTGGACCGCGCCGGCATCGCCGGCGTGTTCGTGGTGGATGCCCAAGGCATCGCCCAATACCGCATGGTGCGCACCGGCGCCGATCTGGGCGACCGCATCGAGATCCTGTCCGGCCTCACGGGCGGCGACCGGGTTGTGACCGGCAACGCCCAGGCGGTCAATAACGGCGACAAGATCCAGGGGTAAGCCATGAGCGCGCAGCACGACCATAGCGGCGAGGCCCCGATGAACATCGCCGGGAAGCTGGCCAAGGCCTTCCTCACCTCCAAACTCACCGCCCTGATGATCATCGCGGTGACCCTGACCGGCCTCCTGGCCCTGATGGTCACGCCCCGGGAGTACAACCCTCAGATCGTGGTGCCGGCGGCCAACATCATCGTCGCCAAGCCCGGCGCCTCCGCCACCGAGATCCAGAACCTGGTGGTGAAGCCCCTGGAAGCGATCATGAACGCCCAGTCCGGGGTGGATCACACCTTCGGCTATGCCAGCAACGACTTCGGCCTGGTGACGGTGCAGTTCAAGGTGGGCGAGAACCAGGAAGACAGCCTGGTGAAGATGTACAACCAGCTCATGCAGAACATGGACCGGGTGCCCCCCGGCGCCATGCAGCCCGTGGTGCGCCCCGTCAACGTGGACGACGTGCCCATCATGGCCCTCACCCTGGCCTCGTCGACCTATGACGACTATCGCCTGCGGGACGTGGCCAGCCGCCTGCTGGAACAACTGCGCAACGTCCCCGGCGTGTCCTTCACCCAGATCATCGGCGGCCGCAGCCGCGCCGTGAACGTCTGGCTGGACCCCCAGCGCCTGGAGGCGGCCGGACTCGGCCTCGACCGGGTGGACCAGATGCTGCGCGGCTCCAACGTCTCCGCCCCCCTGGGTGAGCTGACCCGCGACAACCTGGCCAGCCCCCTGCGCTTGAGCGGCTTCCTGGGTTCCGCCGAGGAAGTGGCGAAGATCGTGGTGGGCGTGTCGCCCCAGGGCCGACCGGTCTATCTCAAGGACATCGCCCGGGTCGAGGACGGCCCCGCCGAAATCGAGGAAGCCACCCGCTTCGCCTACGGCCCCGCCGCCGTGGACGCCAAGCTGCGGGGCGAAAATCCAGCCGTCACCCTGGCCATCGCCAAGAAGGCCGGCACCAACGCCGTGGTGGTGGCCGATGCGGTCCTGGCCAAGGTGGAAGAGCTGAGAAAACAGGCCATCCCGACCGGGATCCAGGTGGCCGTCACCCGCAACGACGGTGCCAAAGCCAATGCGGCGGTGAACGAGCTGGTCATGCACCTGGGCATCGCCATCGGCTCGGTAGTGCTGATCCTGGTGCTGTTCCTGGGCTGGCGCGAGGCGGGCATCGTCACCCTCACGGTGCCTCTGATCCTGTTCGTGGTGCTGGCCGTGGGCCTGGCCTTCGGCCAGACCATCAACCGCATCACCCTGTTCGCCCTGATCCTGTCCCTGGGCCTGCTGGTGGACGCGGCCATCGTCGTCATCGAGAACATCCACCGCCACCTGCACCAAGGCAAGGGTGGCGATTTCGGCCAGATCCTGATCACCGCCACCAACGAGATCGGCAACCCCACCAACATCGCCACCATCGCCGTGATCCTGGCCTTCGTGCCCATGGCCTTCGTCACCGGCATGATGGGACCGTTCATGGCACCCATCCCCTTCAACGTGCCGGTGGCCATGATCGCCTCCATCATCATCGCCTACATGGCGGTGCCCTGGGCCTCCAATCTGTGGCTGAAGAACAAGGCCGCCCAGTCCGCCCTGGCCCATGCCAAAACCCTGGAAGAAAAGGGCACTCAAAAACAGGATCCCCTGCACCGGGCCTACGTGGCGGTACTCACCCCCCTCATCAACTCCGCCCCCAAGCGCAACATCACCTTCCTGGTGGTGCTGGGCCTGCTGGTGGGCGCCATGCTCATGCCGGCCTGGCAGTTCATCCGCCCCGCCGGCCTGAACGGCCCCCTGTCCGCCCTCGGGGTGGAGCTGAAGATGCTGCCCAACGACAACACCAACACCATGCTGCTGCAGGTGGACATGCCGGCGGGCACGGCCCTGGCCGCCACCGACCAGGTAGCCCGGGCGGTGGGCCAGGTGCTGGGCAAGTACCCCCACGTCACCGACTACCAGACCTTCCTCGGCCTCACCGCGCCCATCGACTTCGCCGCCCTGGTGCGCGGCGACATGATCAAGCGCGGCGCCAATCTGGCCCAGATCCGCGTCAATCTGGTGGACAAGCACCACCGGGACATCTCGTCCCACGCCATCGCCGACCAGCTGAACCAGTCCCTCGACGTCGTGCGCCAGGCCTTCCCCACAGCCAAGCTCAAGCTCTACGAGACGCCCCCCGGCCCGCCGGTGCAGGCCCAGATCCTGGCCGAGTTGTACGGCCCGGACTACGACCAGCTGCGCGGCGCCGCACCTGAGGTGGACGCGGCTTTCCAGAAAATCTTCGGCATGATCAACGTGGACGATTCGGTCACCGCCAACCTGGACAGCTTCCATGTCCGCGTCGACGCGGAAAAGGCCCTGCTTTCCGGCGTCGCCCCCGGCCAGGTGGCCAAGCTGCTGCGCGACTACGTATCCGGCTTCACCATCGGCAGCCTGCACGCCACCGATGCCCGGGAGCCCATCGACATTAAAGTGCGCCTGCCCAAGGAACTGCGCGCCAGCCCGGACACCTTGATGAACCTGCGCGTGGCCAATCCCAACGGCATGCAGGTACCCCTGTCCGCCGTGGCCACAGTGGAACGGGTGACGGAAGCCAAGCCCATCTACGCCCGGGACCAGCACCCCATGGTCATGGTCGGCGGCGAGCTGCTGAAATCCAGCCCGGTCTATGCCGTGCTGGCCCTGGACCAGATGCTGGACGGCAAGAAGCTGCCCAACGGCGCCACCTTCACCACCGGCAACCTGGGCTTCGTCCAGGCCCAGCCCAAGGACGTGGTGGACTACACCCTGCTCTGGGGCGGCGAGATGCGCCTGACCCTGGACGTGTTCCGGGATCTGGGCTCCGCCTTCATCGTCGCCTTGGTGCTGATCTATCTGGTGCTGGTGGGTTACTACAAGTCCTTCGCCCTGCCGGTCATCGTCATGGGCGCGATCCCGCTCACCCTGGTGGGCGTGTTCCCCGGACACTGGGCCACCAGCCAGGCCTTCACCGCCACCTCCATGATCGGCGTCATCGCCCTGGCCGGCATCGTCGTGCGCAACTCCCTGCTGCTCATCGACTTCATCCTGGACTATCGCAAACAAGGCTACGGCCTGGAGCAGGCGGTGATCGAGGCCGGCGCGGTGCGCTTCCGCCCCATCCTGCTGACCGCTCTGGCCATCATCCTGGGCTCCGCCATCATGATCACCGACCCGGTATTCGGCGGCTTGGCGGTCTCCTTGATCTTCGGTACCTTCGCTTCCACGGCGCTGACCCTGGTGGTCATCCCGCTCATGTATTACCTGTGGCAGCGGGGCTTGAAGCCCGCCCAGACGTAACCACTTAATGCCCGTTGATCTAAAAGGAAACATCCCATGAGCATCGAAAGCATCATCCGTATCATGGCCGGCGTCATGATTCTGCTGTCCCTGGCCCTGGCCCATTTCACCGGCCAGGTGGACATGACCCGTCTGTCCTGGCTCTGGCTCACCGCCTTCGTCGGCCTGAACCTGTTCCAATCCGGCTTCACCGGCTTCTGCCCGCCGCAGATGTTATTGAAGAAGCTGGGCTTCAAAGAGGGTGGCGGCGCTTGCCGCAGCTGACGGTAGAATGCCGGCTCCCAGCCGCGACCCCGAGGAAATAGATGGATTTCGTCTTAAATAATATCTGGCTCATTCTGCTGGCCGCCATGTCCGGCTTCATGCTGGTGGGAGGCGGCCTGTTCGGGCGCCTGTCCGGCATCAAGCAGGTGGGCCCGCAAGAGGCCGTCATGCTGTTCAACCACGAGGACGCCCTGGTGGTGGACGTGCGCGAGCAGTCCGAATGGGTGGACGGGCACATCGCCCGGGCCAAGCATATCCCCCTGGGCCAGCTCAACAACCGGGCCAAGGAGCTGGAAAAGTTCAAGAGCAAGCCCATCGTCGCCGTCTGCCGCACCGGCAACCGCTCCGGCACGGCCTGCGGCCAACTCAAGAAAGCCGGTTTCGAAAACGTGTACAACCTGGCCGGCGGCATGGTGGCCTGGGAGCAGGCCGGCTTCCCGAAAGAGAAATAAGGAAACGAACATGCCCCAAGTCAGGATGTACTGCACCGGCGTCTGCCCTTACTGCGTCATGGCCGAAAAACTGCTCAACAAGAAAGGCGTGACCGACATCGAAAAGATCCGCGTGGATCTGGACCCCGCCCAGCGCGAGGAGATGATGCGCATCACCGGCCGCCGCACCGTGCCCCAGATCTACATCGGCGAGCACCACGTGGGTGGCTTCGACGACCTCTCCGCCCTGGATGCCGCCGGCGAACTGGAGCCCCTGCTGGCCGCCTGAACCCTCCTGGCTTGATTTCCATGGGGCAGGCGCCATCTGTTCCCAAGGTCAATCTAGGAGTCCGCACCATGGAACTGGTCTGCCCCCACTGCGGCGCGGTCAATCGCGTCCCCGCCGAACGCCTGCAACAACACCCCAAATGCGGCAAATGCGCGGCCGAAGTCCTGCCCGCGCACCCGATCGACCTCACCGCCGCCAACTTCGCCAAATTCGTCGCCCGCAACGAGCTACCCGTGTTGGTGGACTTCTGGGCACCCTGGTGCGGCCCGTGCAAACAGTTCGCGCCGACTTACACCCAGATGGCGGCGCAGTACCTCGGCCGGGTGCGCTTCGCCAAGGTCGACACGGAGGCGGAACAGCAGCTGGCCGCCCAGCACAGCATCCGCAGCATCCCCACCCTGGCCCTGTTCAAGGGCGGCCACGAGGTGGATCGGGTAGCCGGCGCCCTGCCGGCCCAACAGCTGCAGGCCTGGTTGGCTCGGCACTGAATAGCCCAGCCCGCCGACGGGTGGGCGGCCATCACCACTTGGACACCGACCTCCCACCCTGTCCCGCATCTGTCATAGGGCAGCGGCTATAATCCCCCAGATTTTCCATCCACCGGACCTCCAACATGACCGATACCGATCAGCAAGCCCAGCAAGCCGCCCAACCCATGTTCAACATCGAAAAGATCTACGTGAAGGATCTTTCCGTGGAAGTGCCCAACGCCCCCGCCATCTTCCTGGACCGGGAGCAGCCCCAGATCGACATGCAGCTCAATACCCAGAGCGCGGCGGTGGATGACGGCATCTACCAGACCATCCTGACCCTCACCATCAACGCCAAGATCAACGACAAGGTCGCCTTCCTGGTGGAACTACAACAGGCCGGCATCTTCCGCATCCAGAACCTGCCCCAGGAAGCCATGGAGCCGGCCCTGGGCGTGGGCTGCCCCAACATCCTGTTCCCCTACGCGCGCGAAGCCGTCTCCGACGCGGTGCTCAAGGCCGGCTTCCCGCCCCTGATGCTGCAACCGGTGAACTTCGAATTGATTTACATGCAACAGCAGCAGGCGCGGGAACAACAGAAGCTCAACTGATCCCGCCGTAGCCGCATGCATATCGCCGTATTGGGCGCCGGTGCCTGGGGCACGGCCCTGGCCATCCGCCTGGCGGGCCATGCCAGCGTCCATCTGTGGACACGCTCACCCGAGCATGTCCAGGACATGGCTCTGGAACGCAGCAATACCCGCTATCTGCCCGGCCACCGCCTGCCGCAAGCGGTGCGTATCGGCAACGACCTGGCCGCCGCCATCACCGGTGCGGACCTGCTGGTGGCGGCGGTCCCCACCAACGGCTTCCGACATCTCATGCTCGCCCTGCGCGCGCTGGATTCCGCCACCCCGCTGGTGTGGCTGTGCAAGGGCTTCGAGTCTGGCAGCAGAAAACTGCCCCATGCGGTTTTAGAAGAGACCTGGCCGGAGCACCCAGCCGCCGCCGTGCTGTCCGGGCCCAGCTTTGCCCAGGAAGTGGCCATCGGCCTGCCCGCCGCCCTTACCGTGGCCGCCCCCGACGCGACCTTCGCACGCCAGGTCGCCCAGGACCTGCACGACCCCAAACTGCGTCTCTATTCCAGCACCGATGTGATCGGCGTGGAACTGGGCGGTGCGGTAAAGAACGTCATCGCCATCGCCGCCGGCATCGCCGACGGTCTGGGTTTCGGACTCAATGCCCGCGCCGCCCTGGTGACCCGGGGCCTGGCGGAACTGACCCGGCTCGGCCTGCGCTTGGGCGGACATCCGGAAACCTTCATGGGTCTGTCCGGCATGGGCGACCTGATCCTGACCTGCACCGGCGACCTCTCCCGCAATCGGCAACTGGGCCTGCGCCTGGCCGCCGGCGAGAGTCTGGAAGGGGCTTTGCGGGAATTGGGCCATGTGGCGGAGGGCGCCACCACGGCCTTGGAGGTGGACCGTCTGGCTCGGGAACTGGGGGTGGAGATGCCCATCACCGAGGCGGTGGCCCGCATCCTCGCCCAGGAGATTCCGCCCAGGGAGGCGGTGGCGGCGTTGCTGGCGCGGGACTTGAAGGACGAGGGGCAGTAGGCACGCGCGCTAGACCGCTCGCGGTCTACGTGGCGATGCGCCTTAGGACTGTTTGCTTCGGGCTCAATCGAGCTGATCCTGGATCACCCGGGTCATGGCTTCGGACAGGAACAGGCGTTCCTCCAGCAGATGGCGCATGGACTTCATGCGCTCGAAACAGGCGGGGCAGATATGCTGGCCGTCCTCGGTGGCCAGCCAGCCCGACGCCTCGGCCTGGGTATCGCTGCCATCGAACCATACCCGCCCGTCGGTCAGGCGCCGGCCCAAGCCATGGCGTCCGGAGTCGCGGCGCATCTCGATATCGCGCAAGGCAAGCGGGTTGCAGATATCGCAGAATATGAAGCTGCGGCGTGCCATGATGGTTCCCAGGATTGAATCTGGTGCAAGCATAGCCCGCCCATGTCCAGCCTTCCAAGCGAATTTCCCGCCCCGCCGTGAACGCCGTCCCCACCCCCATCGCCGCTAAGCCCCAGGACCTCTTCGAGCGACGCCTTGAGGCCTGGCAGGCCACCCTCACCCGCTTCGGCCCGGGCCGCGCCT
>JBGSHR010000517.1:0-6661 GCA_041752155.1 Thiobacillaceae bacterium
CTCGGCGCCGTTCGACCGGGGCGCCAGCGGCGGCGGCCTGTTCGACCGGCAGGGCCGCTTGGTGGGCATCCTCACCTTCAAAGCCAAGTCGGGCGGCAATTTCCACTTCGCCCTGCCGGTGGGCTGGCTGCGGCATCTGGCGGAGCAACGGCTCGAGCCTATCGCCGCACGCAGCCCCTTCTGGGAACAACCGGGCAAGGAGAGCGGCTATTTCCTTGCCGCCTGCGATCTTGGCGCGAAAGAGAACTGGCGCCCGCTATCCCGCCTGGCCGACGAATGGACGGAACAGGAACCCAACAACCCGGAAGCCTGGATGGCCCTGGGCCGTGCCCGCCTCGGCCTGCGCCAGAGCGATGCCGCCGTAACGGCCTTCCAGAGGGTGCTGATGCTGGACTCGACCCACGCCGAAGCGAAATGGGCTTTGCAGCAACTCGAATTCGAACTGGGACGGAACCTGCTGGGCCAGGGCAGATTTTAGAATCTGGTCTGCCCCTCCCTTATGGCATCGGCCCGAGCCAGCGCGGATAAAAAAATATTTCACATGACTGTAAGGATTCGTCCGGCAACGCGACCAACGATAGGGCGATCCCCAAAGTGCGGCGCTTATCCGCCGCTCGATCAACTTTCCGGAAAGGAATGGTCATGTCAAATGAACCCGTATCCATGTCAAGAAGGGGCGTACTCATCGCGGCCGGCGCCGCCGCCCTCGTGCTGGCCGGCTGTAGCGCGACAGGAAGCAGCCCTGGCGCCGCCAAAATAGCGCAGGTCCACTGTACCGGCGTGAATGCCTGCAAGGGCAGCAGCGATTGCAAGACCGCCGAGAATGCTTGCAAAGGGCAGAACGTGTGCAAAGGCCATGGTTTCCTCAACATGAGCGCCGAGGAATGCAAGACCAAGGGCGGCCAGGTCACCACCATGTAAGCGAGGAGGGGGACATGTCGTGCGGCATGTCCCTGTCATCCTCGAGATCGCCACAGACACCCTCATGACGCACACAACCACCACTGGTCTGCCATTTCTGGGTTTCGGCCTGGGGCTGCGGCCGCCCCACTATCACGCCATCCTCGACACACGGCCGGCGGTCGACTGGTTCGAAATTCTCTCCGAGAACTACTTGGTGCCCGGTGGCAAGCCCCTGCATTTCCTGGACCGGATACGCGCCGATTACCCGATGGTCATGCACGGCGTTTCTCTCTCGATCGGCTCGACCGATACGCTTGACATGGCCTATCTGCGCGATCTCAAGGCCCTTGCCGATCGGGTGGAGCCGGCGTGGATATCCGATCATCTGTGCTGGACCGGCGTGCATGGCGGAAACACGCACGATCTGCTGCCGCTGTCTTACACCGAGGAAACCGCCCGCCATGTCGCCGCGCGGGTCAGCGCGGTGCAGGAATTTCTCGGCCGCCGCATCCTGCTGGAAAATGTTTCCAGCTACGCCAGCTATGTGGATTCCAGCCTGAGCGAGTGGGAATTCATCACCCTGGTCAGTGACATGGCCGATTGCCTGCTGCTGCTCGACGTCAACAACATCTATGTCAGTGCTTTCAACCATGGCTTCGATGCCAGGGCGTTCATCGACGGCGTCCCGGCACATCGGGTGCAGCAGATCCATCTGGCCGGCCACCACAACCACGGCGACTTCATCATCGACACCCATGACGCGCCCATCATCGATCCAGTCTGGGACCTCTACGATTACGCCCTTGCCCGGCTGGGCCCGGTGTCCACCATGATCGAGCGTGACGACAACATCCCGGAACTTTCCGAACTGGTGGCGGAACTCGGCATCGCGCGCCGCCTTGCCGCGCCCCATCTGGCGAAAAGGCGGGCGGCATGACCGCGCCCCGGCTGCGTGGCTTGCAGGAACGCGTCCACGACTATCTCCTGGGCGATGGCGACACATCGGTGGTGCGCGACGCCATCGTCGACGATGCGCGCGTCGGCGCGGAAAAACGCCTGAAGATTTACCACGACGCCTATCGTCTGCGCCTGATCGAGGCCCTGTCCAAAGCCTATCCCAACCTGGGCAAGCTGCTGGGTGACGAACTGTTCGAAAGGACGGCGCGCGCCTATATCGCCGCCCACCCCTCCGGCTATCGCAACCTGCGCTGGTATGGCGGCGAACTGGCCGAGCATCTGGCCGACGCCTTGCCCCGGCATCCCGTTGCCAGCGAACTGGCCCGGTTCGAGTGGACGCTCGCCCTGGCCTTCGACAGCGCGGATGCCCCCGTGCTCGCAAGCGTGGACCTGGCAACCGTACCGCCGGAAGACTGGGGAAGGCTGCGCTTCACCCTCCACCCTTCCGCACGGGTGCTGGACATGAACTGGAATACGGTCGCCGTCTGGCAAGCCCTTGACGAAGATCGGGCTCCGCCGTCGATTGAAGAGGAAACGTCCAGCTGGCTGATCTGGCGCAAGGAACTTAATCCCCACTTCCGTTCTCTGGAGCCCGGCGAAAGATCGAGCCTGGCACTGATCGCGAACGGTGCCTGTTTCGCCGAGGTTTGCGAGGCGCTGAGCGCGGGCGCGGCAGAGTCCGACTCCACCGCGCTGGCCGCGGGATATCTTTCAGCTTGGCTGGGTGATGGCCTGCTGTCGCGCATGGCGCTCTAGCGGGTCAATCCTCCCACAGGGCGGCGATCAGTGGGCAGGCCACCTTGCCGCCTGTTTCGCAGGACTTCATCAGCCCGGCAAGAACCGTTTCCATGCGGGTGAGATCGGCGAGTCTGGCGCGCACGTCCGCGAGCTTGCGTTCCCCCAGTTCCCGCGCCTCGGCACAGTGGGCGCCGTCGGCCAGTTTGAGCAATTCCGCGATGTCATCCAGGTTGAAACCCAGACGCTGCGCCGACTTCACGAAGCGCACCCGGGCCACGTCGGCCGATGTGTAGCGACGGATGCCGCCGTAAGGCTTGTCCGGCTCGGGCAGCAGGCCGCGGCGCTGGTAATAGCGGATGGTTTCCACATTGACCCCGGCGGCATGGGCGAAAGCGCCAATGGTGAGATTGGCTTCCTGGTCGTGCATGGCGCTTGACTCCGTACTTCGGTACGGACCTAAGTTTAGAGCCCGGACGTTCCAATCGAGGAGAAACGATCATGAAATTCCCCGCCCTGCTGCCCAGCCTGGCCGATAAGACCGGCGCCCTGGGCGCCCTCGTCTCCACCCTGGGCTGCGCCATGTGTTTTCCCGCCCTGGCCAGCATCGGCGCCGCCCTGGGCCTGGGTTTTCTGGCCCAATGGGAAGACCTGTTCGTCAACACTCTGCTGCCCCTGTTCGCCGCCCTTGCCTGGCTGGCCAACGTGCTGGGCTGGTTCAGCCACCGCCAATGGCGGCGCAGCCTGGCCGGCATCACTGGCCCGTCCATCGTGCTCTTGAGCCTCTACCCCTGGTTCGAGTACGGCTGGAGCACCTGGACCCTGTACGCCGGCCTGGCCCTGATGCTGGCCGTGGCGATCTGGGATCTGGTTTCCCCGGCCCACCGCCGTTGCGGCCCGGAATCCTGCCCTGTTCCGACCCAGGAGAAGGCCCATGTCTGACTGCTGCGTAAACCCCTGCTTCCCTACCAAAGCCACGCACATCGCCATCATCGGCTCGGGCGCTGCCGCCATGGCCTGCGCACTCAAAGCCGTGGAGCGTGGCGCCCGCGTCACGCTGATCGAGCGCAGTACGATCGGCGGCACCTGCGTCAACGTCGGCTGCGTGCCCTCGAAAATTTTCATCCGTGCCGCACATATCGCGCATCTGCGCCGGGAAAGCCCGTTCGATGCGGGATTGTCCGCCGCGCCGCCGCAGGTGGACCGCGTGGCGCTGCTCGCCCAGCAGCAGGCGCGTGTGGAGGAACTACGCCACGCCAAGTACGAAGGCATCCTGCAAGCCAACCCCGATATCGAACTGCTGCGCGGTGAAGCGCGCTTCCGGGATGCCCTTACCCTCGTCGTGAAGCTATCCGACGGTGGCGAGCGGGTGGTGGCGTTCGACCACTGTCTGGTCGCCACGGGCGCACGGCCGTCCATCCCGCCCATTCCCGGGCTGAGTGGCACTCCGTTCTGGACCTCCACCGAAGCGCTCGCAAGCGACACGATTCCGCCCCGGCTCGCCGTCATCGGCGCCTCCGTGGTCGCCGTGGAACTGGCCCAGGCCTACGCCCGCCTGGGCAGCCGGGTGACGATCCTGGCGCGCACCACGCTGCTGTCCGGTGAAGACCCGGCCATAGCCTCGGCACTGACGGCGGCCTTCCGCGTCGAGGGCATCGAGGTGTGGGAACACACGCAAGCCAGCCATGTGGCCCATGACAACGGCGAATTCATCCTGGCCACGAAGCGCGGCGAACATCACGACGAATTGCGCACCGACCGCCTGCTCGTGGCCACCGGGCGGACGCCCAACACAGCCGATCTCATGCTTGACGCCGCCGGTGTGAAGACGGACGGGAAAGGCGCCATCGTCATCGACGCTCGCCTGCGCACCAGCGCACCCTCCATCTACGCCGCCGGCGACTGCACCGACCAGCCGCAGTTCGTCTATGTGGCGGCGGCGGCCGGCACCCGCACCGCCATCAACATGACCGGTGGCGAGGCGGCGCTGGATCTCAGCGCCATGCCGGCGGTGGTGTTCACCGACCCCCAGGTGGCCACGGTGGGGCTGTCCGAGGCCCAGGCGCGTGCCCAAGGCATCGCCACCGACAGCCGCAGCCTCGGCCTCGACAACGTGCCGCGCGCCCTGGCCAATTTCGACACGCGCGGCTTCATCAAACTCGTTGCCGAGGCGGGCTCGGGACGGCTCCTGGGTGTGCAGACAGTAGCGCCGGAGGCAGGCGAGATCATCCAGACCGCCGCGCTCGCGCTCAAGGCGGGCATGACCGTGCGGGAGCTGGCCGATATGCTGTTCCCCTACCTCACCATGGTGGAGGGATTGAAACTGTGCGCGCAGACCTTCGCCAAGGACGTGAAACAGTTGTCCTGCTGCGCGGGCTAACCTGAGTGGACAGACATAACAGGAGCCGATTCGGCATGGAAGGACTGAAAACCGGAATCAACAAACTGCGCCTGCTCGGGGCGCTGCTGGTTCTGATCGCCTTGGTGCTGGCCTATCGCCATCTGGATGCCAGCGGCCTGCTGGAACAGATACTGGACGGCCAGTGGTTGCGCGAGCAAACCCTGGCACTGGGCGCCTGGGGGCCGTTCCTGATCATCGGCCTGATGGCGCTGGCCATCGTGCTCAATCCCATCCCCAGCGCCCCCATCGCCCTGGTCTCCGGCGCCGTATTCGGCCATGCCTGGGGCACCTTGTATGTCGTCATCGGCGCGGAAATCGGCGCCCTGGTCGCCTTCTCGATCGCCCGTGTGTTCGGCCACGACCTGTCGCGCAGAGTGTTCGGGGAGCGCGTCTTGCTGGGCTGGCTGGGCTCGCAGAACGCCCTGACCGGGATGGTGTTCGTCTCGCGCCTGCTGCCTTTTATCTCCTTCGATCTGGTGAGTTATGGAGCGGGGCTCACGCCCCTGAAAGCCTGGCGCTTCGCGCTGGCGACCCTGCTGGGCCTGATTCCGGCGAGTTTTCTCCTGGCCCACTTCGGCGGCGAGATGGCCGGGGCGAATATGGGCAAGGCGATGACCGTGCTGTTGCTGATCGGCCTGCTGGTCGCGGTGCCCGTGGCGATCAGGATTGTTCGTTCCCGCCCCGGGCGCGGGCCGGGCACAAAGGAATAGGCTGCCGAGGACCTGAAGATTTTTTTTCGGTCGTTGTCAGGTTTTCGTGTCTGTCCCGGTCTTATTGGTCGGACAGGATATGCCCTGTCCTTCACCCCAAACCACTTCAGGAGAACCGAAATGAATCGCTTACTCATCGCTTCCGCCCTTGCCGCTTTCTTCAGTCTGGGCCTCGGCGGTCAAGCCCTGGCCGCCAAGGGCGGCATGGAAAAATGCGCCGGCATCGCCAAGGCGGGCAAGAACGACTGCGGCACCGCGACCTCGGCATGCGCCGGCACCGCCAAGAAGGACAACGAGCGCGAAGCCTGGATCTATGTACCCAATGGCACCTGCGAGAAGATCGCCGGCGGCACGGTGGTCAAGAAGTAATCCTCGGCCTGTGGACGCGGGCGGATAGCCCGCGTCCCTCATGGATAGACACTCCCCCGAATCGGAAGATCAGCATGCGCCTTCGTTCACTTCTGAATGCCTTCGCGGGCTTGGGTTTGGCTTTTCTGCTCCCCCTGATGCACGCCACCCAGGCCGGGGCCGCCCCAACCAGCGCCGGGCAGCCGGACTGGCGGGCGTGGTCGCCCAAGGTGTTCGAGCAGGCCAAACGCGAAGGCCGCCTGGTGTTGCTGGATGTGAAGGCGGAATGGTGCGCGGCTTGCCGCAAGATGGACGAAACCGGATTCCGCGACCCGCGCGTGCTGGATACCCTACGCCAGCGTTATATCCCGGTGCGCGCCGATATTGACCACGAACCGGAAATCATGAAGCGTTACGGTGCGCGCGGCGTGCCGGCGGTGGTGATCCTCGACGGCGAGGGCCGCGAGATCATCCAGAAGCACGGCTATCTGGAACCGGACTGGCTGTACTGGCTGCTCATCGCCGTGGCGGACGACCCCAGGCCCGAGGCGCATCGATGAAACGGCGCGCCTTTATTTTTCATACCGGCGGCCTTGTCGCCGCCGCT
>JBGSHR010000518.1:0-4426 GCA_041752155.1 Thiobacillaceae bacterium
CCGCCGCGCGAGTCCCGGGCCGGGTCGTTGGCGAGCACCGGGGCGCGACTGGTGACCGCCGCTGTCGCCAGGTTTTCCAGGTTGCTCATGTAGAAGCCGTCGGCCCTGGCCAGATCGGGATCGGTGGTGGCAAAGCCGGAAATGGCCAGGGATTGCAGGCACGGCCCTTCCGCCGTCTGGCGCCACTCGGCGATGTAGCCGTATTGACTGCCGGTGAGGCGCAGGATGTCGTCCAGGGCGGCCTCGAACACCGTGTTTCCGTCGCTGTCGTCCACATATAGGCCGAGCAGGCGGCTGACGCAGGCCAGTATCTCGTGGCTGCGGCGCAGCTGGGCTTCAGCTTGCTTGCGTTCGGTGATGTCCACCGCCAGGCTGGCCACGTGGCGCCGGCCGTCGTGTTCCACCGGCACGCCGGTGCCGTAGAAGGTACGGCGCGTGCCGTCGGCGACGATGAGGTCCAGCTCCATGGTGAACTGGCCACCGGCCAGGACCTCGGCCATGGCCAGACGCGCTTTTTCCAGCTGGTCCGGGGGTACCGGGGTCAGGGCATGGTAGCCCGCCAGGTCCCGCTCGGACAGGCCGAAGGCCACCAGATAGGGCTGGTTCCAGCGGGCCAGCCGGCCTTCGGCGTCGAACATGAAGAAAATGCCGGGCGCGGTATCCAGGATGGGGTCGCCCCAGGGAGTTGCGGCTGGAGGGGCGACAGGGTCGCTCATGGCTGGACACGCTCTCCGGCCCGGGCCGACACCCAGTCCGGCAAGTCCTCCGCCGGCATGGGCCGGCTGCACAGGTAACCCTGGTAGGTATCGCAACCGTGGATCTGCAGGAAGGCGAGCTGGGCCTCGCTCTCCACCCCCTCGGCCAGCACCTTGAGGTGCAGGTTGCGGGACATGGCGATGATGGTGGCGGCAATTTCCATATCACTCCGATCCTGGGGAATGTCGCGCATGAAGCTCTGATCGATCTTTAGCTTATCTATAGGGTAGCGCTTGAGATATGCCAGGGAGGAATAGCCGGTGCCGAAGTCGTCGATGGATATCTGGATGCCCAGGCTCTTGAGGGCCTGGAGCGTGGCGATGGCCTGTTCGGCGTTCTCCATCACCGCGCTCTCGGTGATCTCCAGTTCCAGCAGGTTGGGCGGCAGGCCGGTGGCGTCCAGCACGGCGCGCACATGCCCGGCCAGGTTGGTCTGGCGGAATTGGCGCGGCGACAGGTTCACCGCCACGGACAGGGGGGGCATGTCCACCTCCTCCAGCCAGGCCACGGCCTGGGTGCAGGCGGTGAACAGCACCCACTCGCCCAGGGGGACGATGAGGCCGGTCTCCTCCGCCAGGGGGATGAAGCGGCTTGGGGCGATCATGCCGGAGATCGGGTGATCCCAGCGCACCAGGGCCTCCACCCCGACGATCTCGCCGCTGGCCACGTCCACCTGGGGCTGGTAGTGCAGCACGAACTCCTGCTGCTCGATGGCGTGACGCAGGCTGGCTTCCAGGACCAGGCGCCCGCGCGCCGAACGGGTCATCTCGGCGCTGTAGAAGCGATAGGTGTTGCGGCCGTCCTCCTTGGACTGGTACATGGCGGCGTCGGCGTTCTGGAGCAGAGAGGCGGCGTCCCTCCCGTCCGCCGGGTAGGTGCTGATGCCGATGCTGGCGCCGACGAACACCACATGGCCGTCCAGGTCGAAGGGCCGGGCCAGGGCGACGAGGATCTTGTCCGCCACCACGGAGGCCATGTCGCTCTTCTCCAGGGACTCCAGGGTGATGACGAACTCGTCGCCGCCCAGGCGCGCCACCGTGTCCTCGCCGCGCACGCACTGCACCAGGCGCTGGGCCACCTCCTGCAGCATGCGGTCGCCGGCGGGATGGCCGAGGCCGTCGTTGACGGTCTTGAAGTGGTCCAGGTCGATGAACAGCAGGCTCAGCAGGGTGCCGTCGCGCTCGGCGCGGCGGATGGCGTGATCCAGGTGGGCGCCTAACAGCAGGCGGTTGGGCAAGTCGGTGAGGGGATCGTAATGGGCCAGGTGCTCGAGCTTGGCCTCGGATTGCTTGAGGGGGGAGATGTCGGTGAACACGCCCACATAGTTGGCCAGCTCGCCGGCCTCGTTGCGCACCGCGTTGATGGTGAGCCACTCGGGGTAGAGCTCGCCGTTCTTGCGCCGGTTCCAGATCTCGCCGCGCCAGGTGCCGGACTGGACGATGGAGGCCCACATGGCCTGGTAGAAGCTCTCGTCGTGGCGACCGGATTTGAGCAGGCGCGGCGTGCGCCCCAGCACCTCGGCCTCGTCGTAGCCGGTGATGGCGCTGAAGGAGTGGTTCACCGCGACGATGCGGCAGCCGGGATCGGTGATCACCACCCCCTCGGTGGTGCTCTCGAACACACTGGCGGCCTGGCGCAGCTTGGCTTCCGCCCGCACGCGCTCGCTGATGTCGATGAACGCCACCACGGCGCCGATGGTCTCGCCGTTGCGCACCATGGGGCGCACCCAGTATTCCGCCGGGAAGGCGCTGCCGTCGCGGCACCAGAACACCTCGTCGGCCACGTGCACCTCGCGCCCCTCGCGGAAGGCGAGATAAACCTGGCTGAGGTTGGCCGGGTAGGGGCGGCCATCCCGGCGGGTGTGCTGCATGAGGGTGGCATGTGTCGCCCCTGCAGGGCGTCCGGGCTGTCGTAGCCCAGCATGCGCGCGCAGGCGGGATTGGCGAAGGTGCACAGCCCTTCGGTATCGATGCCGAAGATGGCGCCGGCCATGGAGTCCAGGATCAGGCGGTTGCGCCCCTCACTCTCCTGCAGGGCCTCTTCCACCTGGCGCAGTTCCGTGATGTCGCGGGAACTCACCACCGCGCCGCTGATGCCGCCGTCTGCCTCCCGGTAGGGGGTGTAGGTCACGCTCATGTAGCGCCGCCCGGCGGCGGCGAACTCGAACCAGGCCTGGTAGCGCACCACCTCGCCACCGAAACAGCGGTCCAGCTTGTCCTTGAGCAAGGTCTCGAACATCTCCCTGCCCTGCAGCTCCCAGACCGTCGTGTTGGTGATTTCGCCCGCCGGACGGCCGTGGCGCCGGGCGTAGCTCTCGTTCACCACGCGATAACAATAGTCGCGGCCCACCAGGGAAACATGGTCGGTGGTACCGGCGACGATGCGCTGGTACAGGCCCAGGGCATCCAGATCGCGCTGCTGGTCGGTGAAATCGGTGCCGGAGCAGAGCACCCCGGTGATGCGGCCCTGGCCGTCGTGCAAGGGGGCGTTGTGCCAGTGGATGAAGCGCTCCGCGCCGTCCCGCGTCAGGATGGGGTGGTCATGGCACAGCCCCGTGGCCTCCCCCGCCAGCAGTTGCTGGAACAGGGCCGCCATGGTTTCGCGCGCCCCCTCGGGCAGGAAGTGGGCGATCCAGTCCCGCCCCACCACCTCCGCCGCCTCCACCCCCAGGAGGGCGCAGACCTTGGGATTGAGGCGGAGCACCCGGCCGTTCCGGTCCAGCGCCAGGAACAGGGTGTCGGACACGGTCAGGATCTGCTCGGCGAAATCCCGCACTGCCTCCTGGAGGTGGGCCTCCCCAGCCGCGCCGGCATGTCCGGAGTTCGGGTGGAACGGGTCGTTCAAGCTACCTCCTGGTACAGAGTTGCGGCGAACTTGGCCACAGCTGCCTCTGGTCTGATTGGTATCGAGATACTAACGGCAGGAGGGGCGATTTCTTGAGCCGCCGCGCCTCCATGCCATGGGCCAGACCCCCTACAGCCAGCCGTAGCCTGGAGGAGCGCAGCGAGTCCGGGGAAAACCAGCGAGCTCCCGGACTCGCTGCGCTCCTCCGGGCTACCCGGGGTGGCGTGGATACGCAATGCATCCTTGATGCCTAGGCGCAGACGGTGCAGACGGTGCTTACAGTTCGGCCAGCGTCTTCACATGGGCCGCCACGCTGCGGCCCAGGGCGCTGAGCTCATAGCCGCCTTCCAGCACCGAGACGATGCGGTGTTCGGCGTGGTGGGCGGCCAATGCCATGACCTGCTCGGTGATCCAGACGTAATCCGCCCCCGTCAGGTCGAACTGGCCCATGTCGTCCTCCCGGTGGGAATCGAAGCCGGCCGAGAACAACAGCAGCTCGGGCCGGAAAGTCTCCAGACGGGGCACGATCTCGGCCGCGAACACCTCCCGGTAGCGCTTGCCGGTGGTGCCCGCCGGCAGGGGCAGGTTGACGATGTGTTCGCTGCCGCTGTCGGCGCCGCAATAGGGATAGAACGGGTGCTGGAAGGTGGAGCAGAGCATGACGCGGGGATCGTCGCGGAAGATGTCCTCCGTGCCGTTGCCGTGGTGCACGTCGAAGTCGACGATGGCCACCCGCTCCAGGCCGTGGGCCGCCAGGGCATGGGCGGCGGCCACCGCCACGTTGTTGAAGATGCAGAACCCCATGGCCCGATTGCGGGTGGCGTGG
>JBGSHR010000519.1:0-6405 GCA_041752155.1 Thiobacillaceae bacterium
CTGGAACGGGGCGCTGCCGGTCTCAAGTGAGCGAGGTCGCTTTGCGCCGTGACGGCCTTCCCACCCGGAACGCCCGCGCGGGCCGGCAGGCCCGGGTAGTGCGGCTGGCCCGGGTAGTGCAGTTGGCCTCGGGGATGGCAAGCTCGTCCCTGATCGACGCCCAGGGGGATTGATCGGGTGGGGTTCGACGTTCACATCCTCGCCCGGGCATTGCCCTTCGCGCTCTACCTGGTCTTTCTCGCCATTGAGGACCAGGTTGCCGCCTTGTTTCCGGGGCTGGATCCGCGCTGGCTGTATCCGGTCAAGGTGGGCGGCGTGGCCCTGCTGCTCTGGTATTACCGCGCCCACTACCGGGAGCTGCTGGTGCGGCCGGATCTGCGCTGGGTCGGGTTGATCTCGCCCTTGCTGGGCGCCGTGGTGTTCGTTCTGTGGATCAATCTGGATTTCGGCTGGCTGAACCTGGGCGGCGGTACGGGATACGACCCACGCGATGCCACCGGTGCCATCCAATGGCAACTCGCCGTGCCGCGCCTGCTGGGCGCGGCCCTGGTGGTGCCCCTCATGGAGGAGCTGTTCTGGCGTTCCTTCCTGCTGCGCTGGATCGACAAGAACGACTTCCTCGATCATGAGCCGGCCCGGATTTCCCTGCGCGCCCTGCTCATCGCCAGTGCCCTGTTCGGCGTGGAGCACACCCTCTGGTTCGCCGGCATCATCGCCGGCCTGGCCTACGGCTGGCTGTACCGCGCCAGCGGCAACCTGTGGGCGCCCATCGTCGCCCATGCCACCACCAACCTGATGCTGGGGGTCTGGGTGCTGACGACCCAGACATGGAATCACTGGTAATGCGTTTCCTGCCCCTCTTGCTCCTGGTGCTGGGCACCCATGCCGGGCTGCTCCATGCGGGGGAGGGGGATACCTTCCGACCCCGGGCCACCTACAGCTACAGCTACGAGAGCAACCTGTTCCGCCTGGAGAACGACCTGGATGCCCTGATTTCCATGGGGGAGACCAGCATCCACAGCGAGACCTACCAGAGCCTGGGGGTGGGCTTCGACCTGGACTGGAAGCAGGGCCGTCAGCGGGTCGTGTCCCGCGCCATGGTGAGCAAGACCCGTTTCGATCGCTACACCCAGCTGGACTACGACGGCCAGGACTTCAAGCTGGAATGGCAATGGCAATTGGGCAATTACTGGAAAGGGAACCTGGGCGCCACCCAGGTCAAGTCCCTGGGCAGCTTCCGCGAGGTCAACGGCCTGGTGTCCAACACCCGTACCAGCGAAAACCTGTATTTCACCGCCGACTACCGCTTCCATAGCCGCTGGCTGGCCAACTTCCGCGCCAATAGCGCCAGCACGGATTACAGCGCGCTCGCGCAAAAACCCAGCAATTCGGAGGCGGATACCCTGGGCGCGGGGCTCTACTATTTGGGCCACAGCATCGAGCGCATCGGTGTGGAGTTGCGCAACTCGGACGGACGTTTTCCGGGGCGGACCCTGCCCACCACCCTCGCCACCGGCTACCGGGAACGCGGCATCGACTTCATCGCCAATTACACCGCCACCGGCAAGAGCCGCCTCAATACCCGCATCGGCTATATCCAGCGCGACAACAAGAATCTGGCGGGGCGCGATTACTCGGGCTTCGAGTGGCGTCTGGACGGCACCTGGTTTCCCACCGGCAAGAGTCTCGTCGGCCTGTCCCTGTTCCGGGACATCAGCAACAGCGAATATGCCCAGTCGAACCACAGCCTGATCGACGGCATCAGCCTGAACTGGCAATGGCAGATGCTGCCCAAGACCCGCATGCAGGCGTCCATGGCCTGGGAGCACGTCGATTACGACAGCATCCCGGCGCGCAAGGACAAGGTCTTCACGGCCGGGCTCTCCGCCACCTACGAGGTCTGGCGCGGGGGCGAGATCAGCGCCGGGCTGCAACGGGAAACCCGCGATGCCAATGTGTTCCTGCTGGACTACACCAGCAACGTCCTGTTCCTGAACACCAACCTTTTGTTCTGACCGCATGTATTTCGAGAACGCCACCCTGGCCCTGCTGCGCCGACTCATGTATCCGGTAGCGGTGGTCCTGGTGTTGCTGGGGGCCATGGTCTACTGGGATGACTATCTGGACGGCTACTACATGGTCCTCGGCATCATCGCCTTCTTTCTTTCCTCCCATCTGTTCGACGACTTGTCCATGCTGCGTCCCTGTGGCAGGGGCCGGTTCTGGAATGGTCTGGGGAGCGTGTTGTTTGCCTGGGCGCTGACTGTCGCCAGCCTCATGTTCCTGGCTTATGTCACCCGCCTGGGCTACCGCTTCGATCTGAATGTCATCTGGACTTGGTTTGGTTTGACCCCGCTGGTGTTGATCCTCGGGCATTTCGTGATGCGCGCCTATATCCACCGTGTGCACACCCAGGGCCAGGCGCGCCGGGCACTGATCATCGGCGGCAATGATGCCGGGATCCGTCTGTTTCAGCGTCTGCGGGAAAATGAATGCCTGCTTACGGAATGCCTTGGATTCTTTGACGACCGGCGCCCAGGTCGCCTGTCCGAGACTGTCCAGCAACATTTCCTGGGCCATAGCCGGGAAATCAGGCAGTTCATGGAGGAAAAACGGGTGGATGTGATCTACATCTCCCTGCCCCTGTCCCAGAAGGAGCGCATCGCTACCCTACTGGATGTGCTCAAGGACACCACCGCCTCGGTATACGTGGTGCCGGACGTGTTCACCTTCGACCTGATCCAGGCCCGCATCGACCAGGTTGGCGGCGTGCCGGTGATTGCCATCCTGGAAACCCCGTTTACCAGTCTTAGTGCCTTCAACAAACGCATGCTGGACATTGTGCTTTCGTTGCTGATCCTGACTCTGATCGCGCCAGTGCTGCTGGTGATCGCCTTGTTGGTCAAGCTGACCTCGCCCGGACCGGTGATCTTCCGGCAGCGCCGCTATGGCCTGGATGGCGAGGAGATCATGGTCTACAAATTCCGTTCCATGCGCGTGTGCGAGGATGGCGACACCATCCGTCAGGCCACCCAAGGCGATGACCGCATCACCCCGCTGGGGCGCGTCCTGCGCAAGACCTCTCTGGACGAACTGCCCCAATTCATCAATGTGTTGCAGGGACGCATGAGTATCGTCGGTCCGCGTCCCCATGCCGTGGCCCATAACGAGCTCTACCGCAAGCTCATCACCGGCTACATGCTGCGCCACAAGGTCAAGCCCGGCATCACCGGCTGGGCCCAGGTGAACGGTTTTCGGGGCGAGACGGATTCGCTGGATAAGATGGAGACCCGTATCCAGTACGATCTGGACTATCTGCGCAACTGGTCTCTATCCCAGGATCTGCTCATCGTGCTGCGTACCATCTGGTTGGTTTTCAAGGATGCGCGGGCGTATTGAGCCGGTGGATGGCGGCTGTAATCTTGGCGATGTTATTTATCAATCATTCGGTTACTGAGAATTGGGGAAAGGTGTGATGAGAACGAATCTGGGTCACTTCGTGACAGTCTTGTGCTTGTTTTTCCTCGCGCTGGGCAGCGCCCATGCGGGTTCGGATTACGCCCTGTCCACGGGCGACCTGATCCGCATCACGGTCTATGACCAGCCCGATCTCACCACGGAGACCCGGGTGAGCGAGAACGGCTCCATCCTCTTCCCCCTCATTGGCGAAGTACCCCTCGGCGGTATTACCGCCAATGAAGCCTCGGGGCGTATCGCCAAGGCTTTGGCGGCCGGAGGCTTCGTCAAGTCCGCCCAGGTCAACGTGGTGGTGCTGGAGTTCAAGGGGCAGGAAGTTTCCGTGCTCGGCATGGTCAACCGCCCCGGCAAGTTTCCCCTGCAGAAGGCCAGCCGGCTGACCGACGTCCTGGCCATGGCCGGCGGCTCCGTTCCTTCCGGCGCGGATACCCTGGTGCTCATCACCAACCGCGACGGCAAGAGCGAGCGCCGCGAGATCGACCTGCTCGCCCTGTTCGGAGCGGGTGGCGACGCCCTCAATCTCGATGTGGTCAACAACGATATCCTGTACGTGCCGCGCGAACCCCGTTTCTATATCTACGGCGAGGTGCAACGCCCCGGATCGTTCCGCCTGGAGAAGGGCATGACCCTGGTGCAGGCCTTGTCGGTGGGCGGTGGTCTTACCGCGCGGGGTACCCAAAAGGGCATCCAGGTCCTGCGCAAGGGGGCCGACGGCGCCCTGCAATACATCAATGCCCAATTGGCCGACCTGCTACAGCCGGACGACGTCATTTACCTCAAAGAAAGCCTGTTTTAACAGGGGATAGACATGAATTTCACCCAGTTTCTCCTGATCCTCAAGGCCCGCTGGCTGGTCGCAACCCTGGCCCTGGCGGTGACCGTGGCCACCACCCTGGTGGTCAGCCTGTTGCTGCCCAAGAGCTACACCGCCACGGTGTCCCTGGTGGTGGATTCCAAGTCCAAGGACCCCATCACCGGCATCATGCTGCCGTCCCAGCTCCTGCCCGGCTATCTCGCAACCCAGGTGGACATCATCCAGAGCCAGAACGTGGCCCTGAAGGTGGTGGATGGCCTCAAGCTCACCCAGGTCCCCAGCATCCGCGAATCGTTCCTGGCCAGCACCCAGGGCCAGGGCGACATCCGCTTCTGGATGGCCGACCTGCTGCTCAAGAAACTGGACGTCCAGCCTTCCCGCGAATCCAGCGTCATCCAGGTGGGTTTCTCCGGCAGCGACCCGCGCTTCGCCGCCATCGTCGCCAACGCCTTCGCCCAGGCCTACGTTCAGACCAACCTGGACCTGCGCGTGGAACCCGCGCGCCAGACCAACACCTGGTACGAGGGCCAGGTCAAGCAACTGCGCGCCAACCTGGAACAAGCCCAGACCGCCCTCACCGAATACCAGCGCAGCAAAGGCCTGGTGGTGGGCGACGAGCGTAGCATCGATGTGGAAACCGCCCGTCTCGCCGAGTTGTCCAGCCAGTTCGTCGCGGCCCAATCCCAGTCCTTCGATTCCGCCTCGCGCCAGAGCCAGAGCCAGAACGCCCTGGCCGAGGTGGAGCAGAACCCCCTGGTGCAGGGTCTCAAGAGCGACCTGTCCCGGGCCGAGGGCAGCCTGTCCCAGCTCGCGGAAAGGGTAGGCAAGAATCATCCCCAATACATCGCCGCCCTGGCCCAGGTGGATTCCCTGCGCGCCAAGCTGAGCACGGAAATCAAGCTGGCCACCCGTACCGTGGGGACCACCGCCAAGGTGGCCAAAGGCCGCGAGGGCGACATTCGCTCCGCCCTGGCCGCCCAGAAGGCCAAGGTGATGGCCCTCAAGCAGCAGCGCGACGAGGCCGCTCTGCTGTTCCGCGACGTGGGCAACGCCCAGCAGCTCTACGATGCCGCCCTGCAGCGCGCCGGCCAGAGCCGCCTGGAGTCCCTCGCCACCCAGACCGACATCGCCGTGCTCAACCCCGCCGTGCCACCCACCGAAGCCTCCAGCCCCAAGGTGTTGCTCAACACCATCCTGGCCGTGTTCCTGGGCACCCTGCTCGGCATCGGTCTGGCCTTCCTCATGGAGATGATCGACCGCCGCGTGCGTTCCGGCGAAGACCTGGCCGAGAGTCTCGATCTCCCTGTCCTGGGCGAGCTTGCCAAGGGCCGGAAACGCCGGGGCTGGTTCCCCGTCCGCCGCCCTGCCGCCGCCTGATGCCACCCGGAGCCCAACATGAACAGCACTGAAATCATTAGCGCCACCCCCCGGGCCGAACTGACCATCGGCCGCATCCTGCTCGAACAAGGCAAGCTCAACGGCCAGGACGCCGAACGCGTGCTGCGACTGCAGAAGGAAAAGAACCTGCGCTTCGGCCAGGCCGCCATCGAACTCGGCCTGGTGTCCGAGGCCGACATGCAGCAGGCCCTGGCGCGCCAGTTCGACTATCCCTACCTGAGTCCCGGCGAGAGTGGCTACAGCGCCGATCTGGTCGCCGCCTATGATCCTTTCAGCAGCCAGGTGGAAGCGCTGCGCGCCCTGCGCAGCCAGCTCATGCTGCGCTGGTTTTCCAGCAACAAGGCGCTGACGCTGGTGGGAGTGAATCCGGGCGACGGCGCCAGCTATCTCACCGCCAATCTGGCCGTGGTGTTCTCCCAGCTGGGTGAGCGCACCCTGCTGATCGACGCCAACCTGCGCAGCCCCGAAGTGAGCGGCCTGTTCAACCTGAACAACCGCATGGGCCTGTCTGACGTGCTGGCCGATCGGGCCGATCTTGCCGCCGTCACCCGCATCCCCGCCTTCGTCGATCTGTCCGTGCTGCCCGCCGGTACCCAGGCGCCCAATCCGGCGGAACTGCTGGCGCGCGCCAACCTGGGAGAACGGCTCGCGCTGCTCGCCGGCAGCTATGACGTGATCCTCATCGAGACCCCCCCCGCCAGCCAGGCCGCCGATTT
>JBGSHR010000520.1:0-6790 GCA_041752155.1 Thiobacillaceae bacterium
ACACCTTCCGCGCCGCGGCCCGGGAACAGCTGGCGGAATGGGGCCGGCGCAACAACGTGGAGGTGATCGCCTCCCAGGCCGGCGACCCGGCCGCCGTGATCTTCGACGCGGTGCAATCAGCCAAAGCCCGGGGCATTGACGTGGTCCTGGCCGACACCGCCGGGCGCCTGCCCACCCAGCTGAATCTCATGGACGAGATACGCAAGGTCAAACGCGTGATCCAGAAGGCCGAACCCACCGCCCCCCACGAAGTGTTGCTGGTGCTGGACGCCAACATCGGCCAGAACGCCCTGTTGCAGGTCAAGGCCTTCAACGAGGCGCTCGGCCTCACCGGCCTGGTCATGACCAAGCTGGACGGCACCGCCAAGGGCGGCATCCTGGCGGCTCTGGCCAAGAAACAGCCCATACCGGTGCGTTTCATCGGCATAGGCGAAGGGCTGGACGACCTGCAACCATTCCAGGTGGACGAATTCGTGGACGCCCTGTTCTCATGATCGAACTGGCCGGCGTCACCAAGCGCTATCCGGGCGGTCACGAGGCCCTTTCCGATGTCTCCCTGGTCATCGAACAAGGCGAACTGGTCTTTCTCACCGGCCACTCCGGCGCCGGCAAAAGCACCCTGCTCAAGCTCATCGGCGCCCTGGAACGCCCCACCACCGGCCACGTCACGGTGAACGGCCAGAACGTGGGACGCATGAAACGCCCCGCCCTGCCCTTCTTCCGGCGCAACATCGGCCTCATCTTCCAGGATCACAAACTGCTCTACGACCGCAGCGTGTTCGACAACGTGCTGCTGCCGCTGCATATCCAGGGCATGACCGGCAACGACGCCGCCAAGCGGGTGCGCGCCGCCCTGGACAAGGTGGGCCTGCTCAAGAAGGAAAAATCCCGCCCCATCACCCTGTCCGGTGGCGAACAGCAACGCCTGTGCATCGCCCGCGCCATCGTCAGCCGTCCCGCCCTGGTGCTGGCCGACGAGCCCACCGCCAACCTGGACGACGCCTACGCCCGCGACATCATGGACACCTTCCGCGCCTTCCACGAAGTAGGCGTGACCCTGGTGATTTCCACCCATGACCAGGAACTCATCCATCGCTACGGCGGGCGCAACGTGCAACTGGCCTACGGAAAACTGCAAGCATGAACGCCTGGCTCGCACACCATTGGCACAGCCTGAGGATCGCCGCCCAGCGCTTTCTCGACACCCCTCTCGCCACCCTGTTCACGGTCCTGGTCATCGGCGTAGCGGTCGCCCTGCCGACCGGCCTGTACCTGCTGCTGGAGAATCTCGATCAGGCGGCCGGCGGCGTCAAACCCCAGGCCGAAATCACCCTGTTCCTGAAAGCCGAGGTGAGCGAGGCCGACGGCAAGGCCCTGAGCTCGACGCTGAGCAAGCAGGTGGATGTGGCCGGTGTGCGCTTCGTCAGCAAGTCAGACGGCGTGCATAAACTGGAAAGCGCCGGCCTGGCCGATATCGCCGCCGGCCTGGCCGAGAACCCCCTGCCCCACACCCTGATCGTCACCCCCAAGGACACCGACCCCGGCGCACTGGAAGCCCTGGGCACCCGGCTCCAATCCCAGAAAGGCGTGGAACGAGTGGTGATGGATTCGGAGTGGATCAAACGGCTGTCCGCTCTCATGGCGCTAGGCCAGGATCTGGTGTTCACCCTCTCCGCCATGCTGGGCCTGGCCCTGGCCGCCATCACCGCCAACACCATCCGCCTGCAGATCTACGCCCAGAAGGATGAAATCGAAGTGGCCCGACTCATCGGCGCCACGGATCGCTTCATCCGCCGTCCCTTTCTCTACTTCGGCGCCATCCAGGGCTTGGCCGGGGGCGCGGCCGGCTGGCTGCTGGTTGCCGTGGGTCATCAGGCCATCAGCGGCAGCGTCGCCAAGGTGGTCGCCGCTTACGGCGCCGATTTCGTCATCAGCGGCCTCGCCCCGAATGACCTCGCCATGCTGCTGGGCCTCAGCGCCGCCCTGGGATGGCTGGGCGCCTATTTCGCCGTGGGCCAGGCCCTGCGCTCCAGCGAAAGCTTTTGAGCATTTTCTCTGGGTGAGCTGGGAACTTCCAGGTCTTAGCACTCTCGTATGCGGAGTGCTAAAATCCGTCTACTGACTCAAGGAGGTTTCGCCCATGAACGCACAAGCGCTGAACTTTCCAGTTCCATCCGCGCTAGGCAGCCTGGAGAACTACATCCAGGCCGTGAACCGTTTTCCGCTCCTGACCGCCGAACAGGAACATGACCTGGCGTTGCGCCTGCGCGACGACAGCGATCTGGAGGCCGCGCGCCAGTTGGTGCTGTCTCATCTGCGCCTGGTGGTCGCCATCGCCCGGGGCTATCTCGGCTATGGCCTGCCCCACGCCGACCTGATCCAGGAAGGCAATGTCGGCCTCATGAAGGCGGTCAAGCGCTATGACCCGGATCGCGGCGTTCGGCTGGTTTCCTTCGCCGTGCACTGGATCAAGGCGGAGATCCACGAATTCATCCTCAAGAATTGGCGCCTGGTCAAAGTCGCCACCACCAAGGCCCAACGCAAGCTGTTCTTCAATCTGCGCAGCATGAAGAAGGGCCACGGCTCCCTCTCGGCCCAGGAAGTGGAGGACATGGCCAGCACCCTCAACGTCAACCAAACAGACGTGCGGGAAATGGAAACCCGGCTCTATGGCCAGGACATGGCGCTGGACCCCGGCGTGGATGACGAGGAAGACGCCTTCGCCCCCATCGCCTACCTGGCCGCGCCCGATGCCGAACCCACCCAGCATCTGGAGCGTGCCGAGCGGGACAAAATGGCAACGGAAGGACTGGGACAGGCCTTGGCCACCCTGGACGCGCGCAGCCGGCACATCGTCGAGGCCCGCTGGTTGAACGAGGAAAACCCCGCCACCCTGCACGAACTGGCCGCCGTGTACGGCATTTCCGCCGAACGGGTACGCCAGGTCGAAGCCAAGGCCCTGCAAAAACTCAAGGGCGCATTAACGGCTTGACCACCTTCCCCCAATGAAAAAGCCCCGCCATGGCGGGGCTTTTTCATTGCATCCGAGGAAACTCAGAACGTTGGGGCGCTCAGAGCAAGGAACTCAACACCACGGAAAACAGGCTAAGCCAGGCCCAGACGATAAGAACCAGAATCAGGGTCATGGGCAGGTTGGTCTTGCTGAACAGATTCATCAGGCTCTCCGCGAATTGCAAAATTTGCGCGATTTTACCGGTCAAAGCCCATCGACTCAATGGACACAAAAAAAGCGCCCAACGGGCGCTTCAAGATTGCCACAAAGACCTGGATTATTTCTGCGTCGGCTCCACCGTCAGCTCCGTCTTGAGCTTGGCGACGCTGGCCTTGCCGAAGCCTTTCACCTCGGCCAAGGCATCCACGTTCTTGAACTGGCCATTTTTCTCGCGATATTGAACGATCGCCTTGGCCTTTGCCGGGCCGATGCCCTTCACCGCCTCCAACTCGGACTGGGTCGCGGAATTCAGATCCACCGCCGCCCAGGCGGACACACTCAACAACAAACCGGCAAGCAGACTCCCTAACCATTTTTTCATATTGCCTCCACTGGATGTATGCACGCCCAAAGCGGCGCGGAAGCAATTTAAGCCAGGTGGAAAAACTTGAAAATCTGTCGAAAGCTATAGCCATAGCTATAGCCATGGACACGAATGCGGGACAAAAAACAAAACGGGCGCGGTTTCCCGCGCCCGTTTCAAACTTCGGATCTAGCTGTTTAGGCTGGATTAGAAGTCGTGGTTCATACCAATGGTGAAGACTTTGGTTTTGGTGTTGGTAGCAACACCAGTCTCCAGATCACCGGCATGGTAAGCGGCATAAACAGAGGAACGCTTGGACAGGCCATAGGCCGCGCCAAGGGTCCAACGGTCGAAGTCCGCATTGGCGGTGTTCTTGTCGTTGAACTTGCCGTACTCGCCCAACAGGGTGATGGGGCCCATGCCGTAGGCAACGGACAACAGATGACCCTTGTCGTTCTTCACACCGGCAGTCGCGTTGGGCTCGGAGGTCTCATAGGTGTAACCAATTTTTGCATCGCCGAACTTGTAGCCGATGTTGAATTTAAGAGCATCCTGATCACCGGTGGCAACACCAGCCAGATTTTCATAAGCCAGGGCAACGTCCAGGGGACCATTCTTGTACACGCCGGCCAGCGAGTAGGAATCGCTAATACCGTCATTCGCGGCGGTTTCGCCAGGAACAACCGCAGCCATCACGGTGAAGCCACTGAAACTCGGAGAGATGTAAGCGATAGCGTCGGCAACACGGTTGTCAAAACCGTTGCGACCAACGATGCACTGACCCAGGCCACCGGAGCATTGAGCATCAGCGGTGGTATCGGCGAACACGTCGGCGGAGCCGGCCAGCTTGTAGGGGGTGTCATGACGACCAACAATCGCGGTACCGAAACCACCAGCCAGGCCGATAAAGGTATTGCGGCCAGCCAGAGTAGCGCCACCGACATCGTTGTTCAGACCACCGGACAGGCTTTGCTCAATCTGCCACACAGCCTTCAGACCGCCACCCAGATCCTCGGAACCCTTGAAGCCAAGGCGGGAAGTCTGGTCATTGACGTGCCACATCGAGACACTCACACCGGCCGTCTCGATGTCCTGATGATCGATGGAGAAACGGATCTTGCCGTACACGTCCACGTTGGAGGTGGCGGCGAAAGCGGGAGCGGCAACGACGCCGGCAACGGCCAGAGCGATCAGGGACTTTTTCATTTGATACTCCTATCAGGTTGATGAAACGCTTGCCCTGCTGCGAAGACCCGGTTGCGCCAAATCGTCCTGGACCGCCTTGGTCTCCGCCCGCACCGCCCTTGGGGGTTGATGCGGAGGCTTTATAAAACCTCTCGCGCGAGAAGTTGCAGGCATTCTCCCCACCGTCCAGGGGGCATGCAAACGTAGAACCCCATTGCAAGCACTCTTTTTCCCGCCCTGTGGCATTGACGCAACAGATCAGTCACAAAAGAAGCGGAAAAGCGCGTCGCCGGGCTTGTCAGCCTTCATGAAAGCCTCTCCGACCAGGAAAGCATGGACCTGATTACGGCGCATGAGCTGGACATCCGCCGGGGACAGGATGCCGCTTTCGGTAATGACCAGGCGGTCGCTCGGGATGCGCGGGAGCAGGTCGAGGGTGGTTTCCAGGCGCGTGGCGAAGGTGCGCAGGTTGCGGTTGTTGATGCCGATCAAGGGCGTCTTGAGTTGCAGCGCCGCCTCCAGTTCGTCGCCGTCGTGGCTCTCCACCAGCACGGCCATGCCGAGTTGCTGGGCGAGGCCTTCGAGTTCTTGCATCTGGGCCACGCTGAGCGCCGCCACGATAAGCAGGATGCAGTCCGCTCCCATGGCGCGGGCCTCATAGACCTGATAGGGGTCGATCATGAAGTCCTTGCGCAGGACCGGCAGCCCGCACGCATCGCGCGCCTCGCGCAGATAGGCCGGGCTGCCCTGGAAATACTCCCGGTCGGTCAGCACGGACAGACAGGCCGCCCCGCCCTGTTCATAGCTGGCGGCGATCTCGGCGGGATGGAAGTCGGCCCGGATGACGCCCTTGCTGGGGCTGGCCTTCTTGATCTCGGCGATCACGGCGGCGTGTCCCGCGGCGATCTTTCCACGCAGGGCACCGAGGAAGTCCCGGGCCGGAGGAGTCCATTCGGCGGCCGCGCGCACCACTTCCAGGGGCTCGGCCAGCTTGGCGGCGGCGATTTCTTCGCGCTTGGTGGCAAGGATCTTTTCGAGGATATCGGACATGAGGTTTTCCTGACGGACCCCGGATCGGACTGAAGCCGGGCTAGTTTTCTTCGACGCGCACCCGGGGGGCCAGGGCGGTCAGCAATTCGTAGGCGATGGTGCCGGCGGCGGCGGCCACCTGCTCCACCGGCAGCCCCGATCCCCACAGGGTGACGGGACTGCCCACATGGGCGCCGGGGATGGGCGAGAGATCCACGCACAGCATATCCATGGAAACCCGGCCCAGGGTGCGGGTGCGCTGCCCCACCACCAGGATGGGCGTGCCGGTCCCGGCATGGCGGGGATAGCCGTCGGCGTAACCGCAGGCCACCACGCCGATCTTCATGTCCCGCTCGGCCACATAGTTGAAGCCGTAACCGACCCCCTCGCCCTGCCGGACCATCTGCACGGCGATGAGCTTGCTCTCCAGGGTCATGGCCGGCAGCAGACCCAGATCCGCGCCGGACCGATCGGCAAAGGGAGAGGCGCCGTAAAGCATGATGCCGGGCCGCGCCCAATCTCCGTGGGTTTCTGGGTAACGCAGCAGGGCGGCGGAGTTGGCCAGGCTCACGGGCAGATCCATGCCACCGCTTGCGGCGCGGAAACGGTCGAGTTGGCCCGCCACTCCCACCTCCATCTCATCCGCCGCGGCGAAATGGGTCATCAGGGTGATACCGGCGACGTGGGGCGCGCCACGCAGGATGGCCAACACTTCCGGCAACCGCTTGGGCAGGATGCCCAGGCGATGCATGCCGGTATCCAGCTTGAGAAAGACATCCAGACGCTGATCCGGACGGGAGCGGGCCAGGGTCTCCGCCTGATCCTGGCGATGGATGACGGGGCGCACCCGCAGCCGGGCGATTTCCGGCAGCTCGTCCGGGTGGAAGAAGCCCTCCAGCAGCAGGATGGGATGGGTATAACCCTCGCCGCGCAACTGGATCGCCTCGTTCAGGGTGAGCACCGCGAAGCCGTCTGCCCCGCGCAGGGCCCGGGCTACCCGGCGCAGGCCATGGCCATAGCCGTTGGCCTTGACCACCGCC